>JBDTQB010000073.1:0-16732 GCA_039932395.1 Vicinamibacteria bacterium
CCTACGGGAATGGCCGCTGCCCATCGCGGATCAGGAACGTAGGGCCTACCAACGAACGTCCGCGCGGCCCAGATGGCGAGTGGATTCGTTGCGTCAAGACTGAAGAACCACACGCCGGGCTTGCCGTCGAGTTCGACGTAGGTGCGGATGTTGAGTTCGGGAAACGCCGAGATCCAGGGAAGCCCTGGAAGCCCGCGCAGCGTGACCCCGCTCATCCGAAAGGGAACGACGGCAATCCACGCCGTTCCCTCGAACTCCTGAATCTTTAGAGCTTCCGGAATCAGCGGCCGCAGTCGTTTCGCATCGATGGGCCAGTGGGCGAACAGCAGGTCGTGCCACGACTGGCGCCCAAGCCAGGGACGCGACGGGATCGGCCACGGGCGATGATCAAGATGATGGAGCGAGGGATGCAAGCGGATCATTCTCTCGCCGCCACGCCAGCACGTCGAGGCGGCCCGATCCACTGGTAGCCTCGCCGCCGTGAGCCCTGCATCCTGGTCGTTGATCGCGTTCCTGGTCGCGGTCGCGCTGTCCTGTACCTCGCGGATCAACGTCGGCCTCATCGCCATCACTCTGGCGTGGGCTTTGGGCGTGCTCGTGGCGGGGATGAAGGTGGAAGCGGTGGCCGCCGGGTTTCCCGCGATGTTGCTGTTGACCTTGGTCGGCGTCACGCTGCTCTTCGCACTCGCGGAGGAGAACGGCACGCTGGAGGTGATCGCGCGGCGATTCCTGGGCGCGCTGCGCGACCCGCGCTTTGTTCCGCCCCTCATCTTCATTCTGGGAGCGGTGCTTTCCGGCATCGGCCCCGGTGCGGTGGCTGCGACCGCATTGATGGCGCCCCTCGCCACGGCGATCGGTCTTCGCGCCGGTGCTTCCGCCTTCCTGATCGCGTTGATGATCGCGAACGGAGCGAATGCGGGGAATCTGTCGCCGCTCTCCGCGGTCGGAATCGTGGCTCGTGACGGCATGGCGAAGGCGGGCCTGATCGGTCATGAAGGGAAGGTCTTCTTCGCGAACTTCGTCGCCCACGTCTTGGTGGGCCTCGCGGCGTGGCTCTGGCTCCGCCCGCGGCGGATTGAAGCCGCGGAGGCCGCGTCGAAGGCAGATCCCGTGTTCGCACCCCTGACGCCATCGCAGTGGCTCACCGTCGCCGTCCTCGCGTTGTGGATCCTCGGTACGCTCTACGCCTCGTTGCCCATAGGCTTCTCGGCGTTCGCGGCCGCTTCGATTCTCATCCTCGCGCGCGCCGCCGACGAGAGCGCCGCGATCCGACGCATTCCGTGGAGCGTGATTCTGATGGTCACGGGTATGACCACGCTGGTCTCCGTTCTCGAGAAAACCGGCGGCATGGATCTGGTCACCACTCTGCTCGCGACCTTCGCGTCGTCGTCCACCGTGAACGCCACCGTGGCCTTTGTCACGGGACTGATCTCGACCTGGAGCAGCACGTCCGGCGTGGTGATGCCCGCGTTCCTTCCGACATCGACGTCGCTCGCTCAGCGCGTGGGAGGCGATCCGCTCGCCGTCGCCCTCTCCATCAACGTGGGTTCGTCGCTGGTGGACGTCTCGCCCCTATCGACCATCGGCGCGCTCTGCGTGGCCGCCGTGACCGATCCCGAGACATCGCGACGTCTCTTTCGCCAGATGATGATCTGGGGACTGTCGATGACGCTGGTCGGCGCCCTTCTGTGCGCGCTGTTCGCGGGACCGCTTGCGCGGAGTTGACAATCACCAACTGTGAAGTGTCCCGTCTTCCTTCCGGTTGACGGGAAGGTAGGCGCGGTCGTAGGGGAAGGTCGCCGCCAGCGCTTCGTTGATATCGACGCCCAGGCCGGGCACCTCTCCCGGATGCATCGCCCCGCTCTCGAATGTGTAGTGATGCGGGAAGACGCGGTCGGTGTCGTCTGTGTGGCGCATGTATTCCTGCACGCCGAAGTTGTGGACGCTGAGGTCGAAGTGAAGTGCGGCGGCCATGCAGACAGGTGAGAGATCGGTCGCTCCATGGCATCCCGTGCGGACGTGATGCAACTCGGCAAGGTTCGCGATCTTGCGCAGATGAGAGATTCCACCCGCGTGCACGACGGTCGCGCGGATGTAGTCGATGAGATTTTCGCGGATGAGTTGTTCGCAGTCGTGGATCGTGTTGAAAACTTCGCCCACTGCCAGCGGCGTCGTCGTGTGCTGGCGAATCAGCCGGAAGCCTTCCTGCAATTCGGCGGGAACAGCATCCTCCATCCAGAAGAGATGGTGCGGCTCGAGCGCTTTGCCGAGGCGGCCTGCTTCGATGGGAGTCAGGCGGTGATGGACGTCGTGCAGCAGATGGACGTCGGGTCCGAATTCCTTGCGCAGACGCGCGAACAGATTTGGAACCGCGTTGAGATAACGCTCCGTGCTCCAGACGTTCTCCGGCGGAAGACCCTTCTCCGCCGGTTCGTAGAAAAGCGTGCCGCGTCCCACGCCGTACGTGGACGCGAGACCGGGCACGCCGGACTGCGCGCGGATCGCCTTGTAGCCGAGCTTCAAGTAGTCGGCAACCGCCGCGACGGTCTCGTCTTCGTTCGAGCCATTCGCGTGCCCGTAGACCATCACGCTCTCACGCGATGCGCCGCCCAGCAGCCGATACACCGGCATGTTCGCGGCCTTGCCGAGGATGTCCCACAGCGCCATGTCGACCGCGGAGATGGCGGTCATGGTGACTGGACCGCGACGCCAATAGGCACCCTTATAGAGGTATTGCCAGGTGTCTTCGATCCGGCGCGCATCACGACCGATCAGCAGCGGAATGACATGGTCTTCGAGGTAGCTGGCTACCGCGAGCTCGCGACCGTTCAGTGTCGCATCGCCAAGCCCGTAAATACCGTCCTCCGTGACGATCTTCAGGGTGACGAAGTTGCGGCCGGGGGAGCAGACGATGACGCGGGCTTCGATGATCTTCATGACTGAAGGACGTTAGACGGAGTCGCGCTCCCAGGCAACGCGGCGATGGCACCCGTCTTGCTCATCCCAATACGCCGGCATGCCGTCGGCTTCAGCAAAAGGAGCAAACATCATGGCCCTGCCCATAGATCCCGTGTGTGGGATGGAAGTCGTGGACGAGAACGCCGCGCCCAAGTCGACCTTCGACGTCGATGAGTATTCGTTCTGCTCGGAAGGCTGCAAGACCAAGTTTGACGATCACCCGGAGGTCTACGCCACGCCCAATCCCGCTGTTCCCAGTCCCACTCGCCTTTAAGGCGGGCGCGCTTTCTTCGGACCTCGGTTGCGTATCATCCCCGGATACGCAGCTCCCGGAGGTTCCTTTTCGATGTTCATTCCTCGCGCTATCGCTCGCCTTGGTCTCGTCGCAGCGCTCGCTCTTGGAGGGTCGGCCCACGCCGCCGACCCTTTGCCCGGTCTCACCACCCAGTTCGTCAAAGTAGAGACGGGCACGACGCTGCAGTACGTCGTGCAGGGCGACCCGAAGGGGCCGGTGATCGTGCTGCTTCACGGAGCAGGCGATTCGTGGCACTCCTGGGAGTTGGTTCTGCCGCACATTCCCAAGACGTACCGGACCTACGCGGTCACACTGCGCGGTCATGGGCTGTCGGATCATCCGGCGTCCGGATATTCGCGCGCCGACTTCGCGAGCGATATCACCTCGCTGCTGAAAATGCTTGACCTTCACAAGGTCACGCTGGTGGGCCACTCTCTTGGAAGCTTCGTGGCTCAGGTGGTCGCGCAGAACGACGTCGAGGGTCGGCTTTCTAACCTGGTTCTCGTGGGCTCGGGGCCGGGCCGAGGCCGCGACCCTGGCTCCCCTGTGAGTTCTTACTTCGCAAACGTCAAGGATCCCATCGACTACACGTTTGCGCGTGACTTCCAGTCAGGCACCGCCTTCACGCCTCTGCCGCCCGCCTTCCTCGAGATGATGATCGCCGAAGTGCAGCGCGTGCCCGCGGCGATGTTCCATGAATTGTCGAAAGGGGCCGCCGATCCGCAGCATGTCGAGAAGCTCGCGAAGATCAAAGCGAAGACATTGATGCTTTGGGGCGAGAAGGATGTGATGTTCTCGAAGGCCGACCAGACCGGACTCCTCGCCGCGATTCCGGGCTCGACTCTGATTGCCTATCCGAACACGGGCCACGCACTCCACTGGGAACATCCCGAGCGGTTCACGAAGGACCTTCTCGCGTTCATGGCGAAGTAGGAGACGCATGCAGTCATTGATGCAGGACGTTCCCCTCAATCTTCCGCGTCTGATGCGCCATGCCGAGCGCATGCATCCCCGCAAGACGGTGGCGACCCAGACCGCGGACGGCGTCAAGACGATCACCTTCGAGAAGCTGATCGAGCGGAGCCGTCGCCTGGCCGGCGCATTGCGCGCCCTTGGCGTCCTTGGCGACGACCGGGTGGCGACTTTGTGCTGGAATCATCAGGAGCACCTTGAGGCCTATATCGCGGCCCCCTGCATGGGTGCCGTGCTTCACACTCTGAATCTGCGCCTCTTCCCGGACGATCTCGCTTACATCGTGGGTCACGCCGAAGACAGCGTGCTGATCCTCGACAAGAGCCTTTGGCCTCTGTGGGAGAAGATCGCGCCCAAGGTGAGCTGCGTTCGTCACCTCATCGTGGTGGACGATGCGCCGGGGCCAAGGCCGCCGGGCACGCTCGATTACGACGAGCTGATCGCCTCGGCCGATCCCATTGAATACGACCTAGAGCTGCCGGAACGGCAGGCGGCGGCGATGTGTTACACGTCGGGCACGACCGGTCATCCGAAGGGAGTCGTCTATTCGCACCGGTCCAACATCCTGCACAACTATGCGCTGTCTCTGGTCGACTGCTTCGCTTTGTCGGAGCGGGACGTGGCACTTCTGGTGGTGCCGATGTTCCACGCGAACGCATGGGGACTTCCGTACGCCTGCCTGATGTCCGGCGCCGACATGGTCTTCGCCGGACGCTTCATGATGCCGGATACGTGTGCTCAGTTGATCGTCGAGCGTCGTGTGACCTGCGGCGGCGGCGTCCCTACGGTCCTGCAGGGAATGCTTGGCTCCCTGGCCAGGGTGAAGGATCAGATCCGCTCGCTCGATCGCATCCTCTGTGGAGGTGCCGCTCTTCCGCCCTCGCTCCAGGAAGCCTATCGGCGCGACCTGGGGATCAGCGTCATTCACGCCTGGGGGATGACCGAAACTTCGCCTCTCGGATCCATGTCGCGCCCGCTCTCCATTCACCAGGATGCGTCCGACGAAGAGCAGAAGGCGATCCGGCTCTCGCAGGGCCGGGCGATCTTTGGCATCGATCTGCGCATCGTGGACGATGCCAACGCCGCCTTGCCCTGGGACGGTGCCACCGTGGGTGAACTTCAGGCACGGGGCAACTGGGTCGCGTCTGCCTACTACAACGACGACACGTCGCCCGAGAAGTTCAAGGACGGCTGGTTGTGCACGGGAGACGTGGCCACCATCGACGCTGACGGATATGTGCGTATCGCGGATCGGACGAAGGACCTCGTGAAATCGGGCGGCGAGTGGATCTCCAGCATCGCCATCGAGGGGATGATCATGTCCCATCCCGATGTGGCGGAAGCCGCGGTGATCGCCGTCCATCATCCGAAGTGGGATGAGCGTCCCCTCGCCTGCGTGGTCCCAAGGGCAGAGGCGAAGGATCGTTTGACCCGTGAGCAGATTCTGGAATTTCTCCGTCCGCAGCTGGCGAAGTGGTGGTTGCCGGACGACGTCGTCTTCGTTGGAGTGATTCCAAAAACCTCCGTCGGCAAGTTCGACAAGAAGGTTTTGCGCGCCCAGTTCAAGGACTACACGCTTCCCACCGTGTAACGACAGTCTTTTTCTGAGGAGCGGGTGAGCGTGGCACGCAACTCGCATTGGAAGGAGTCAGGCGACCGCTCTGATAGACATTAGAGCGTTCTCCGGCCATGGAGGTCGGGAGTCCTCGCCTGAGGAAAAACCATGGGAACCATTCTGCTCGTCATCCTGATCCTGATGCTCATCGGCGCCGTTCCCTCATGGCCGCACAGCCGCAACTGGGGCTACGGTCCGAGCGGCGGTTTGGGTCTGATTGTTCTGATTCTGGTGATCCTCGTCCTGACCGGCAGGCTCTGACGGTCAGTAGAGCCACAGACGGCCGCCGCGCGACAGCACGCGTCCGGTCTGTGGCCGGAGACGTTCCCGACCGAAGATCCACTGATGTTCGGGTGAACAGCGATGGAGATGGATCCACTCGGCGGCTGAGAGTCGCGCGGGCTGGTCTTCGCTTGCTCGTTCACTGACCAGCAGCTCGCGCCACGCGGTACGCCAGCTGGCTGGTCGGATGTGAATAGGATCGAAGGCGTACCACTCGCGCCGGAGTCTGACGAATCGGACGTTGTGCTTCGCGGCCAGACGCTCGAGTCCGGCGCTGACTTCATCCACGCGTTCGAAGACTTCATAGCGCGAAAGTCGGCATGGAGGAAAGAACAAAGTCCGGAAGAAAAGAAAGGCTTTTGGAGAAAGCTGATGGATGCTCTCGATCGGGAGACCGGTCAGGGTGACGTCGCCTGTATGAACGAGAAGGCGGGTCAGCGCTTCTTCAACCCACTCCAGAATCCGGGCCGGCATGACCGCGTACAGAACGTCATTGCCGACGTCGGTGATGATCGCGCGCGTCGGAACAAACGGGCGTTGTTCAAGCTCCCGCCACAGGCTCGACTGCAGAATGCCGGGAAGCGTGCGGCCCGCCAGAGAGCTCGGCGCTCCGTAAGAGCGGCCGTATCCAAGTGCAGCGAGAACTTCCAAATCCGCACCGAACGCGGCCCGGGCGGTGGCGACGAGCGCTTGAAGCCCAAGGGCGAGATTGCTGGCGCCCAGGGCTACGACGCGAGCGCCGGGCACGCGCTGCTAATCCTCGGCGGGGAAGCCGAGTTTCACGCGTTCGGCCCACCTGTCCGACCAGGCCATCAGTCCTTCGGGCGCCATGGGGCGTGCGATGAAGTACCCCTGCGCGGTCTCGCACTCGCTGTCGCGCACGAAGTCCCAGTCGCTCTTGTCCTCGACCCCCTCGGCCACGGTTCCCATCGAGAGCTGCTTCGCCAGGCCCAGGCACGTGCGATACATGGTACGTACGGTCTGATCCTGGGTGGCGCGATGAACGAAGGATCGATCGATCTTCAGCTCGCTGAAGGGAATATCGCGGAGCTGGGTCAGCGAGGAATATCCCGTGCCGAAGTCGTCGATCGAAAGCTGAAACCTCATCAGGTGCAGCCGGGTCAGGACTTCAAGCGGCGCGCGCAGGTCCTGCATCAGCCGACTTTCGGTCACTTCGATCACGACGTCTTTCGTCGCCACGTTCGCGAGGGCCGCCTGGTCTGAAGCGAAGTTCGCGAAATCGAGGGAAGACAGAGCGTCCACCGAGGCGTTGATGGCGATGCGGAGCGAGAGCCCGGCCTTGCGCCAGCGCGCCACCTGGGCCATGGCGGCGGTGAAGACGAAGCGCGTGACTTTCTGGATCTGTCCGCTTGCTTCCGCGATGCTGATGAACTGTTCCGGCAGCACCATGCCGTCTTTGGGGTGCTTCCAGCGAACCAACGCCTCGACGCCGACGAGCGCGCCGGTCTTTACGTCGACCTTGGGTTCGTAGAAAACGGTCAGCTGGTCGCCGTCGATCCCCGCCTTCACTTCGTCCGCCGTATAAAACTTGCGCCAGGCGATCTCGCCGGTTCCCGAGGCGGGACGCCAGCGCCTCAAAAGTGTGGCGAGATCTTCCTGCTGCGCGGGTTTCGCGACATGTCCCAGGACGCGCACGTGATGCGCCTGCGCGAGCCGCTCAACCGATCGCAACACACGCTCATCCTCGCCGCTGCAGAGGATCAGACGGCCCTGGAACGCCCGATCCACGAGGTGGCGCATGAACTCCACGCCATCCATCCCGGGCATGCTGAGGTCGAGCAGGATGACGTCCGGCATGGCGCCGTCGCCGTCCATCGCGGCGAGGGCGTCGCCGCCCTTCTGGCAGGTAGTGACGGAAGTGAAGCCGAGGCTCGCCAGGATCTGGGCGTGGAGCTTGAGCATCAGCAGCTCGTCGTCCAGGACCAGGATCTTGATTTCTGAGTTGACCGTCATAGCCCCGTGATTGTCCGCGGCCGATGGCTTCCCGAGTTGTCCGTCCTCGTTGCCCTCGTCTAACCGCGTGACGGGATTCTAATTCATTGCGTTCACCGGTTCGAGTACCAAGCGGACGGATGGAATCCAAGAAGGACGCGGGCTGGCGCGTCTTGTGAGCGGTACAGTCGGATTTAAGGAGTGATCAATGAAGCGTTTTGGTTTGTTTGTTTTGCTGGGCCTGAGTGCAAGCCTTGGATGCGACAAGCGTCCCGCGGGTATCGCAGAGCTTGCGGTTTCTCCGGAGGCCAGTTCTTTGGAAATGAAGACGGCCATGGGATTCGATCGGCCCCAGGCGGCGCCGAGCGTGCAGGCGGAAATGTCGCGTCAGGCCCCGGCTCCGACCACCGCCGCGCCCTCCCAGGCCCTTCGCGCCACGTCGTCTCTTAAGCTGATCTGGACGGCGTCGCTCAATGTCGAAGTTCCGAGCTACCCCAAAGCGATTGAGGCGGCCGCGCAGGCAGCCAGGACCTTCGGCGGATACGCAAGCGACCGTCAGTCAAGTGAAGACGAAGCGGGGCATCACCGCGGTTCGATCACCCTTCGCATTCCGTCCGATCGATTCGACGGAGCCATGAGCGCCCTCAAGGGACTCGGGCGGGTTCGCAACGAAGCCATCAATACCCAGGACGTGACGAAGCAGTACGCGGATCTGGAGACACGTCTCAAGGTCAAACGCGAGACGGCGACCCGTCTTCGCGAGATCCTCGTCCGACAGACGGGCAAGGTGTCGGAGGTTCTAGAGGTCGAGCGTGAGATCGCCCGCGTCGTCGAAGAGATCGAGCAGGCCGAAGGAGAGCGTCTCTACTTCGACAATCTGATCTCACTCTCCACGATCACGCTTCAACTCTACGAGCCGGATTCGATCGTCACTCCCGGCGCCCTGGATCCGATCATCTCCGCACTCAAGCGGTCCCTGCGCACGATGAGCGAGTCAGTCGGCGCGCTCGTGTTGATCACCGCGGGTCTTCTGCCTTGGCTTGTGGCGCTCTACTTCGTGTTTCGGATCGTCCGGTGGCGTTGGAGCCGGCGCGCCGCTTCTAAGGCTCCAGCTGCATCGCCGCAGCAATGATCCCGACGGACTTGAAGAAGTGCCCGACGCGGAGGTTCTCGTTCTCGCCGTGCTGATTGTTGTCGAAGTTCACGGTGGGCAATGAGAGGGCGGGGAAGCCCAGCGCGTCGATGAAGGGCGCGATGGGGACGGTGCCTCCGCTGGTACGGATGCGAATGGGCTCCACGCCGAACGCATCGCGCATGGCCTTCGTGATCTTCACCGACATGGGACCCGCGGGGTCGGTGCGGAAGGCGTTGGTCTCGCCGCCGAAATCAACACGCGCGACCTTGGCGTGCGACATGCGCTCCGCATCGGTGGCGTCGCGGTGCTGAACCACGAAGAAGCCCTGCGACTCGATGTGTTTCAGGAACTTCGCTTGAATGTCCTTCGCCTTGGTCTCCTTCACGAGGCGAAGGTCGATCGCGGCGGTGGCCGAGTCCGGAATAATCGTGCGGGCGAGGGCGCCGACGTATGAACTCGAAAGGCCGCGCACGTTCAACGACGGGTATTGAAGCGCCTCCTGGAGGGTCGCTCCAACCTTGTCGACCGAGCCGATCGAGAACAACTTCTTCAGCGCCTCTTCATCATCCGGCACGGAAGCAAGCGCCTTCCGATCCTCGGCCGAGAATGTGATGCCGTCGTAGTAGCCCGCCACCTTCACACGACCGTCCTCATCTTTCATGGACGCCAGAAGCTGCGCGAGACGCATGCCGGGATTCGGAACCCAGTTTCCATAGTGCCCTGAATGCAAGCCCATTTTCGGACCGTAGACCGTGACTTCGGCGGTCAGGTTGCCGCGCGCGCCGAACACCAGGGTCGGCCGCTCCGTCGGATGAATCGGGCCGTCGAGGATGAGCATGAGGTCGGCGGTCAGCTTGTCGCGATAGCGCGAGATGGCGGGGACGAGACTGGGGGAGCCAGCTTCTTCCTCCCCATCCAGGATGACCTTGATATTCCACTTCGGAAGAGTGTGGGCCGACTTCAAGGCGTCCATGGCGGCGAGGATCGCGATGATGGGCGAGGTGTCGTCCGAAGAGGAACGCGCGTAGATGCGCCAGTCGTCCTCGTGCTTGTCGAGCGTGCCGAGTCCCGCGACTTCGTTGGCACCGTCATCCATCTTGCCGTTTCTGAGAATGGGTTTGAAGGGACTCTCCTGCTTCCAGCCTTTGGGATCAACCGGTTGACCGTCATAGTGCGCATAAAAAAGCAGGGTGCGCGTGGCCCCGGGTGCTTTCATCTCGGCCCAGACAAGCGGATTGCCCGGCGTCTCGAGAACTTCCGTAGTGAAGCCTCGTCCCGCGAATTTCGCGCGCAGCAACTCCGCCTTGCGCCGGATGTTGGCCTGGTCGGCGGCGACGTCGGGAATGGACAGCGTGTCGACAAGCTCGGCGATCAGGGCTTTTTGATGGGCGCGGGCGTACGTCTCGGCGGGATGAGTCACCGGGTCGGTGGCGGCGAGGGCAAGGCAGAATAGGAAAGGGTTCAAGGACGTCCTCCAGCATCGGAGCGTAGCAGTCGAAACTTCGTGCTGCCGTACGCTGCGAGACGGTGAACGCTGGTGTACGATCCGCTACCAATCGTTATGGACCAAGACGAACCCAACCTGAAGGTGACCGACCGTCGCCACTTCACGGCAGAGGGGGACTTGAAGCCCGAATCCTCGCAGCCCTCGTCCGATGAGGTGCCTGCGAGTCCGGCTCCAGAAAGTCCCGCTGCCGAGGCCCCGCCGTCCCTTGCAAGCGGAGAGATGCCTCCTGTGACGTTCGGCTCGTTCATCATTTCTCTCGCCACTCAAGCGGCCGAATTTCTAAACGATGAGCCACACGACCTGGGTGCGGCTCGCCAGGTCATCAGCGCCATCGAAATGCTCAAGGACAAGAGCGAAGGTCGACGTACCCCCGAAGAATCACGGATCATGGACGCGATCCTCTTCGATCTTCGTCTTGCCTTTGTCGGTTCGGCGAAAGGGTCCAAGTCTTGATTCCAGTTCTGCTGGCCGCGTCGCTTTCTTCCCTCCTTCTGGCCCAGGCTCACGGAGCGAAACCCTCCCCAAGTCCGAGTCCGACCCCAGTTCCAGTTCCGGTCATGGTCAGTCCGACCGACGGGTTGGGCGCCGACCTCAAGGCCTGGTTTGACGCGACGAAAGCCCAGGATAAGGACGCGGCGGGCAAGGCGCTCATTTCTCTCCAGCGGAAGCGGGCCGAGCGGAACCTGGTCAGCATTGACGAAGTCGCGGGTGCCATGGCCGGCCAGGCCGAAGCGAAAGCGAGTGTTGGAGCCAAGACGGAAGCCGCCGAGGCCTTCAAGGACGCCATCACCTTCGCTCCAGACGCCGCGGTTTATCAACTACGCAAGGCTGAAGCGGAAGGAAAAACCGGCGAAGCGTGGTCGGCCCTCGACCTCGCCTGGGCGAACCCGCTCGAGAGCGGCCGACTGAATGCCACCTACTATCTAGGGCTCCTGGTGATCGGAGGGCTGTTCGCGATCGGGTTCTCGCTCGCCTTGTTGATTCGATACGCCGCGGTCTTCAGCCACGATGTTTCTGAGGGACTGTCCGGCCCGCTCAAGGCCTTGTCCCTGTTCATGGCCGTGCTCTTCCTGGCTCTGCCTCTGGCCGGTTTCATGGGCTGGGGCTACCTGCCGTTCTGGTGGATCACGCTTCTTTTCATCTTCGAATCGCGCCCTGAGAAAGCCGTGTCCATCGTTTTGGTGATCGGGCTCGCGCTTTCGAGTCTTGCGTTGCCCCGGATCATCCAGCAGCGCGCCGTTGATGGCGCAAGCGAGGCCCGCGTGCTCTATCAGGTGGCGACCGGCGGCACGTCTTCTGAAGGTGAGGCGCTCGTCAAGCGGCGCCTGGCCGCCGATCCAAACGACGTCGAGTGGTCGCTTCTGTCCGGGAGCCTGTCTCGTCGCGGCGGTCGATACGATGAGGCGTCTGCCTTCCTCTATGGCAAGGGTGCGAGCGATCCCCGGTTCTCGCACAACGCCGCGGCTCTCGAACTCAACAAAGTCAATCTCCCGGCCGCCACCGTGGGACTGACCGCCGCGGCCGAGGCCTCCCTGAACGCCCCCGACAAAGCGACGGCGCTCTACAACCTGTCGCTGCTGCAGGTGAACATCCTGGCCTTTGACAAGAGCAAGGAATCGCGGAAGAAGGGCGATGCCATCGATGCCAAAAAGCTCGCGCGCTTTGACCGCCTCTTCACGTTCGATCGCAACGGTTCGATGCTTCAGGCCCCGCCCGATATCGATCCACCGGTGGAGAAGGTCGTCGGTGCCTCCATTCCGGAACTGAAATACTCGACGGACAATGCCGTCAGTCGCCTTCTGGTCATCGCCCTGGCTTTGCTCCTGTTCATCCCCATGATCATGAGATTCCGGGGCAATCAGAGCTTTAGCAAGCAGTGTCCGAAGTGCGGCACCACGTTCTGCTGGCTTTGCCAGACCCGCTCCACGTCACAGGATGTGTGTTCGCAGTGCCATCACCTCTTTATCGTGAAGAAGGGCATTCCGCCGGCGGCCCGCGCGGCGAAGAACAAAGAAATTTCCCAGTACGTCACCATGCGCGCGATCAAACACCGCGTCGCGTCCCTGGTCGCTCCCGGTGCTGGGCACATTTCTGTAGGACACTTCGTGCTCGGGTTGCCGCTGCTCCTCATCTGGGCCATCAGCGCAGGCGTAGTGATCACTCTTCATTACCTGGCGCCGCTCCTCGTGTCCGCCGGACCTTTGGGATCCGCTCTGACCAATGGCTTCGGCGTGGTTGCGGTCCTGACCTATATCGTCGCCCAGCTCGTTAAGCCCAAGCCGCCTACGGTTGCCGCGGCCCCGCGGCGCGTTCGCGAGCAAGTGGCGGGGGCTTAAGACCATGGCTTTAGCGGGAACTCTCAAAGACTTCGGCCTTCCGGACATCGTTCAGCTCATCGGGCTGCAGCGAAAGACGGGCACGCTCTTTCTGAAGAGCGAGGGGGAAACCGTCAAGGTCCTCTTCGACGGCGGCAACATCGTGGGAGGCGAGTCTTCGGTGGCGCGTCCGTCCGACCGCATCGGCAACGCGCTGGTGACGCAGGGCTCGATCACCCAGGATCAGCTTGATCAGGCGCTGTCGGTGCAGAAGCAAACGATGCAGCGCCTTGGCCATGTCCTCATCTCCGAGAACATGGTTTCCGAAGACATCCTCCGCCAGGCGGTGGAAGCCCAGCTGTTCCAGGTGGTCTTCCGCCTGTTCCGCTGGCGCGAAGGGGAATACAACTTCGAGGTCTCCAACAGCGTCGACTACGAAAAAATGGGATCGGTTTCGCTCGGCGCCGACTTCATCCTGATGGAAGGCATCCGGATGGTGGACGAGTGGCCCATCATCGAACGCCGCATTCCCTCGATGGCCTCCGTCTTTAAGAAGGTCGTCGATCCGAGCCAGGTTCAGACCAAGGGAGAGGACGACGGCCTGGACGGTTTGCTGTCCGGCCTCGGGTCTTCGCAAACGGGCGGAAACAAGATCGCGCTGTCCGGCGACGAGTTGATGGTCTACAACGCGGTTGACGGCAAGAAGTCCTGCACGCAGATCGTCGAGTCAACCCCGCTTCATGACTTCGCGGTCTGCCGCACGCTGCTCGATCTCATGGACCGCGATGTCGTTGCCCTGACCGACGTCAAGGGATCCACCGCGCGCGCCAAGTCCGGCGACGCCGGCGGCGCGGTTTCGAAGGCGTTCATGACGGTGGCATTGCTTGTCGCCGCGTTCGGCGTCTACAAGAATCTCGCGTCCCCCTTCGCGGTGTTCGGCCTGCCGTCTTTGGCTCAGCCTCTGGTTGACTCCGCGATGGAAACCCGTCTTCTAGAGCGAATCGAACTCGCCGAATCGCGCGTCCGCGGATTCCGTCTGGCGTACGGCCGCCTGCCTTCGTCGCTTGACGAGTTGGTGGCCGAGGGCTTTGCATCGAAGTCGTCCGTCGAAGGGCTCACCATGACGAATTCCGTCAGCGGTTTTGCGATTCAGACTGCGGGTCCGAATGGTGTGGTGCGTGTCCAGCGGACCTACGAATTGACTGGTGTTCCCCCGGAGCCCACGGCGAGCGTCTCGCCCTCTCCGAGTCCGTCCCCCAAGTAGGAGTGGACCTTCGGATCGAGTCGCTGCTCGGCCGCGCGCACGATGCGCGGCACCGTGCGGTGGCGATCGGCAACTTCGACGGAGTGCACCTCGGCCACGCCCGTCTGCTGAAAGCCTGTGTTGAGACGGCGCGCAGGGACAACCTTGTTCCCACGGTCCTCACGTTTGATCCTCACCCGGCGAGCGTGGTGTCCGACCAGGGCGCTCCGGCACGCATCCAAACCCTCACCTCCAGGCGCCGCGCGCTGAGAGACCTCGGGATCGAGGACCTTGGTCAGTTGTCATTTGACCAGGGCATCGCCCGGCTCTCCCCGGCCGAGTTCGTTGAAAAGGCTCTGATCGGCGGCTGCCACGCAAGCAGCGTCGTCGTTGGAGAAGGCTTTCGGTTCGGCGCGGCGCGTATCGGGAACGTCCAGACCCTGCGAACTCTTGGTGAATCGCGTTTTGAGACCGTCGAAGTGGAGGCGCTGAAGGATGCGAGTGGCGCCATCAGTTCGTCGCGCATTCGCGAGGCGTTGGGCAGGGGCGATCTGCCGGAGGCGGAGCGTTGTCTCGGCCGCCCCTACGAAATCGAAGGCAAGGTGGTGCACGGCGATCATCGTGGCCGGACGATCGGCTATCCCACGGCCAACATTGACCTCGAAGGCGTGTCGGCTCTATCGCGCGGGATCTACGTTGCTGATGGATTCGTCGTCCATAACGATGACGACGGCGACACCTCGGGTGAGGCTCCGATGCGCGCGGCCGTCAGCCTCGGCGTGCGCCCGACCTTCAAGGATGCCGCTGACCTGCGTCTTGAAGCCCACTTCCCCGGATTCGCAGGCGATCTCTATGGCCGCACTCTCCGGCTGGTCTTCCTCGCGCGCCTGCGCGAGGAAGCGAGCTTCGATTCGGTGGATGCCTTGACGAATCAGATCGAGGACGACGTGCAACGAGCGGTGGCGTTTCGCGATTCAAACGCTTGAGCGACTGAGGTTCCCGGCATCGGCCCAACCGGGATAGCCTTAGGGAAACAACTTCTGCAAGCAGCAGACAAGGGAAGCCCGCACTTTGAAACAGGAACTCGTAGTCGAAACCCGGGATGGCGACGTCGCCGTCCTCACGCCGATCGGCTTCATCAACGCGCACACCGTGGAAGCCTTCGATACGGCCCTGCGCGGTGTGCTGGATGGCGGCCGGTTCAAGGTCGTGATGAATGCGCGCGAACTTGCCTATGTCGCAAGCGCAGGTCTGGGCGCGCTCGTCGGCAGTATCGAGGAGATCCGCGAGAACGGCGGCGACCTGCGCATCTGCGAACTGTCCGAATCGGTAGCAGCCATCTTCGAGATGGTCGGCCTTCCTCATCTCTTCAGGATCTTCAAAACCGAAGAGGAAGCCATCTCGAGTTTTGCCCAGGCGTGAAAGCTGAAGCCTCCGTCCGGCTCCACCTCGCGGTGCCGAGCGACCCAAAGAACCTCTCCGTCATCCATGAACGCGCCAGAGACGCAGCTCTAGCCGAGAAGTTCAATGCCGTGGAGAGCGAGCAGTGGGCGCTCGCGGTGGAAGAGTGCGCCGCGAACTCGATGGAGCACGCGTACGCGGGCCAGGCCGAAGGCCAAGTCGACATCACCATCGCAGTGGAGGGCGACTACTTCTCGGCGGAGATTGTCGACGCCGGACGTCCGTTCGAGCCGCGTGTGCTGCCAGCCATAGCCGACGTCAAGGAACTGGCGAAGAAAGGCGCTCGAGGTGGCCTCGGCCTGACCCTCGTCCAGCGCATCGTGGATTCCGTCGTGCGCGAGCGGGTGGAAGACAAGAACGTCTGCCGCATCGTGAAGCGACTTCCGCTCAAGCCTCCCACCGAAAAAGAAAAACTCGCCTCCGCCGAGTTTCAGCTGAGGACGCTCGTCGATCTGGGTCGGGAGTTCTCCACTAACTTCGATCCTGTGCGCGTGGCGTCCATCGCACTCGCGTCCTTGATGGGGCACCTCACCATTCTGCGCGCCGCGTTTCTGAGTTCCACGCCCGATGGCAAGGTGCGCGTTCTGGCTTCGCGCGGAGTCAAAAACGTGGCATCGCTTGAGGGTGTGCCGTGGGCCTCGGTAGAAGGCGAAGGCAACTCCACCGAAACGCCCGACGCTGCCCTGAAGGTTCTTCGCCTCGACTTCATCTTCCGTTTCAACTCTGGCGATGAAAAGGGCGCGATCCTGTTCTCCAAACGTCTCTCCGGCGAATTCGGCGAAGACGAACGCAACCTGATTCATGCGGTGGGACGCCAGGCGCTCGCCGCCCTCACCGGCGCTCGCGCGCAAGAAATGCGCATCGAGAAAGCCCGCGCCGATTCCGAGCTTCAGGTCGCGCGCGAAATTCAGAAGAGTCTTCTGCCGACTGTCCTGCCGGCTATTCCCGGATTCGAAGTCGCAGCGTCGAGCGAACCCTGCTTCAGTGTGGGAGGCG
>JBDTQB010000074.1:0-16641 GCA_039932395.1 Vicinamibacteria bacterium
GATCCGCAGGAGAGATTCATGCTCAGCCGTTTCCTTCACACAAAAAGCCGTCGCGTCATCGCGGCGGCTTTTCTTTTCGTCGCCGTCTCGTCCGTGTTTTCGGCCACCGCGTCGGCCGGAGAGTTCCAGGACGATCTGAAGGCGCGGCGCGCACGCGTCATGTCCAAGCTCGACGCGGGCACGGTGGCGGTCTTCTGGAGCGCCCCCGCGCGGGTGTTTTCGACGGACGTGAACTATGAGTATCGGCAGGACTCGTACCTGTACTACCTCACCGGCATGACGCAGGAAGAAACAATGCTGGTGCTGATGCCGGGTGCCTCAACGAAGAAAGAGGCGATCTTCGTACGCGAGCCGAACGCGCGGCGGGAGCACTGGAATGGCCACACTCTCACGAAGGAGGAAGTCACCGCGCAGACGGGCATTGAGACGGTCTACTTCCTCGGGCAGTTCGAGCCGTTCATCACCGCGATGTTCAACGCACGGAACTTCGGCGGGCGTCGAGGGGAAACCACGACCGAATGGAACACCTTTCAGGCTGAAGTGAAGGCTGGCCGCAGCAAGCTGGCGCTCCTCTTCGGGCCGCGTCCCGCGCCGTCTGCGGAACTTCCCGAGGTCTACGTATGGGCCAACAAGTTCCGCGAGCGCTTCTTCGGCGTGTCCCTCTTCGACAGCAAACCCATCCTCGACGACCTGCGCCAGATCAAGACGCCGTATGAGCAGAAAGTCTTGACCCGCAGCGTTGAGATCAGCAGCGACGCGCACAAAGCCGGTATGAGGACGGCAGCACCCGGCAAGTTCGAGTACGAAGTCGAAGCAGCGATCGAGAAGGTCTATCTCGAGAACGGCGCGATGAGCTGGGGCTATCCGTCGATCGTCGGCAGCGGACCCAATTCCACGACGCTTCACTACGAAGCCTCCACCCGCAAGATGGAACCGGGCGATCTCCTTCTGGTCGATGCGGCGGGTCTCTATCAAGGCCAGACCGGTGACATCACCCGCACCTATCCGGTGAATGGAACGTATTCCGCAGTCCAGAAAGACATCTATCAGCTCGTTTTCGCCGCTCAGGAAGCGGCCATCGCCGCTGCCGGCAAGGCGGGCAACAAGCCGCAGGATGTCGAGAAGGCCTCGGAGGAAGTCATCAAGACGGGCTTGTTCAAGCTTGGACTGATCACCGATGTGAAGAGCGAACAATTCCGCACCTGGTACACCCACGGCATCAGCCATTGGATCGGCATGGACGTTCACGATGTGGGCGACTACGACCGACCGCTGGTCGCGGGGATGGCGTTCACCATTGAGCCGGGGCTGTACATCCGGCAGCAGGCGCTCGACGACATGCCCGACACGCCGGCAAACCGCGCCTTCAAGGAGAAGGTTGGCCCGGCGGTGGCGAAGTACAAGAGCATCGGTGTCCGCATCGAAGATTCATTTCTCATCACCGATGCGGGTCTGAAGCGCCTCTCCGCAGGCGTTCCGCGCACGATCGAGGAAGTCGAAGCCTGGATGAAAAAGCCGGCCGCCCGGTAAGCGGCCACCGGTCGAACTGCATTCCTTAAGCGGACCTGGAGGAAGATTCATCGGGCGAGTGTGACAAGAGTCCTGTCGCAACCCTCACTCGCCCGGCGACAATCCCCACTCTCCCCATGAACGTCCTCGACTATTTCCGCAGTGCCGCAAAGCCCGCCTCCCCGGAGTCGGGAGGCATGGACTCGCGTTTCCTCGCGCTCTCCGAAGCCAGTTCCGCCATCGTGATGATTGTCGAGGACGACGTGATTCGATACGCCAACGCGTCGGCTCGACGAAGCGGGTTCGGCGCGCGCCGTCAGGATCTGGTGGGACAGATCCTGTCCGATTTCGCGCATTCGGATTCGCGGGCGGCGATGAAGGACCGCATGACCGGAGTCACGCCGACCAACGCCCTCGCTCCCCAGCGTTTTGAGGTGAAGCTCGCAGGCGCCCCCGGTTCGGAGCCCTGGATCGATCTCACTCTGAGCCCCATCGAGTACGAAGGAAAGTTCGCGCTGGTCGCCACCGGCTTCGACATCACCGATCGCAAGCTTGCCGAGAATGCGATGCGTGAATCGGAGCGACGGCTCAGGGACCTGATCGAGAACGTTCAGCTCGTCTCGATCCTGCTGGACGCGCGCGGCGACGTCACCTTCGCCAACGAGTACGCGCTCGAACTTCTCGGCTTGAACGAGGAAGGTGTGGTGGGCCGAAACTGGTTTGACCTGGTCCTGCCTTTCGACAAAAGCTCGGACATGCGCGACGCCTTCCTGGATCGCATCGCCACCGGGACAGCGCCTCACGAAGAGTACGAGATCCTGACCGTGCGCGGCGAAGCGAGGGTTGTGTCCTGGAACTCGACGGTGCTTCATGATCCTGCAGGCGCCGTCTGCGGTATGGCGTCCATCGGCGCGGACGTCACGGAGCGACGCCGCGCCGAGAAGCGCCTGCTGCACGACGCACTGCACGACTCCCTGACCGGCCTGCCGAATCGCGCTCTCTTCATGGACCGAATTCGGACCGCCTTCGCTCGGCTGAAGCGGCGTCCCAGCCATCTCTTCGCGGTTCTATTCCTCGACCTGGACCGATTCAAGGTGGTGAACGACTCGCTCGGACACCTCGCCGGCGACCAGTTCCTCGTCCAAATCGGGCGCGTGCTGTCGGCCACCCTTCGCGCCGAACACACGGTCGCTCGCCTCGGCGGCGACGAGTTCGCCATCCTCCTCGATGACATCGACGAGAGAGACGACGCGAACCGCGTGGTGGAGCGCATCTTCGAGGCCCTGCAGACGCCGATCCGAGTGCGCGGCCAGGAGATCTTCGGCACCGTCTCCATTGGAATCGCGTTCAGCGGCCCGGAGTATGAGAGTGCTGAAGACATGCTGCGCGACGCCGACACCGCCATGTATCAGGCGAAGACCACGGGCAAGGCGCGGTTCCAGATCTTCGACGAATCGATGCACAAGCGGGCGGTCGGCCTGCTCAAGCTTGAGAACTCACTGCGACGCGCGGCCGAGCGCAACGAGTTCCTCCTTCACTACCAGCCCATCGTGGCGCTGAGCGATGGCAGCACCGCCGGGTTTGAAGCGCTGGTTCGCTGGAACCATCCGGAGCGAGGCATCGTCGGACCGTATGAGTTCATTCACCTCATGGAGGAAACCGGCCTCATCTTCCGCGTCGGTGGATGGACCCTCCGTGAGGCCTGCCGCTGGCTGACGGACAACGCTGACATCTTCCCCGATCATCTGACCGTCAACGTCAACCTGTCGGGACGTCAGTTCTCGCAGACGGATTTGATCGAGCAGGTGCAAGGCGTTCTCGACGACACCGGGCTCGCGCCGAATCGCCTGAAGCTGGAGATCACGGAAAGCGTGATCATGGAGAATCCGGAAATGGCGGTCGATCTGCTGAAGCAGCTCAAGGCGCTCGGCACCCATCTGTGCATCGATGACTTCGGCACCGGCTACTCGTCTTTAAGCTACCTGCTTCGCTTCCCTGCCGACACCCTGAAGATCGATCGTTCGTTCGTGAACGCCCTCGGCCAGAGCAATCGAAACGAGGACATCGTGGGCGCCATCATTTCCCTGGCGAAGAGTCTTGAAATGGATGTGGTTGCCGAAGGTGTCGAGACGATCGAGCAGCGCGACACCCTGAAGGGACTCGGCTGCCGCTACGGACAAGGCTTCCTGTTCTCACGCCCGCTCGACCAAGACGCCGCACGCGCCTTCGTTCTCCCGGCGCCTTTGGCTTCGCCCTAGAAGCCGGTCCGCAGCGTGAGGACGAACTCCCTCATGGGGAGATTCGGCAGTGTCGCGGTTCGAAACACCTGATGAAAGGTGTACTCCGCGGTCAGGTCCACGTTGCGGACCATCCCGAAACGAAGTCCAAAGTCGTATTTCTTCCAAGGCCACTGAATCGCGAGGCGCGGATACGCGAGGGGTGCCAGGAAGTCGTTGTGGATCCACGAAACCCGGAAGCTGGCCTGAACCCAGTTTCCGAAGATCGACTCCCCCACGAGGAACAAACCGGGAAGCTGCAAGGTCCACGTGCCCTCCGCCTCGATGCCATGACGGCTCACGCCCGCGATGTCCTGGCTCATCCACTGACCAAAAACATTAAAATCATCCGCCTTGGCCTGAATGTTCACTCCCCATTCATGACGCCGATCGCCGGAGTTCGGAATCGGAAAACCGGCGCCTTGGAAAATCGCCAGCTCGCCCGGATAGTCGCTACCTCGCACGCGTGCGGTTTGCGAGAGACGGCGCTGGAAGTACCAACCAAGAACATCGAGCGCGTTCTTCTCATCGCCAAGAATGCGTGCGCCCAGGCCCGCTCCCGTCTCAAGATGTCCACCGACGTTGACGTCGGTCACCTTGGCGTCGTACAGAATCGGAAAGCCTGTCCCGTAGGTGGCGCGGGCGTCGGCCACCCCTTCAGAGAGGTTGTCCCCGGCAAGCGCATTGGTGTCTCGGAGAAAAAGTGGATTGCCGGAGCCGATCATCGCGCGCACGTACCAGTGCGATCCGAACGATCCGCCGACCTGAAGCTGCGGCTGCTCGAAGCGCCCGATGGCCGTGCCCAGGAGTCCGTACGACTCGAAGTGGCGGCTCATTTGTTTGGTGAAGCGCGGCGCCATCCCGGCGAGAACGTAGAGCCTGGAATCCCTGGACCCGTCCAGCGGCTCGGCCTTCTCACCGAAACGCACGAACGCCTGGCGAAGGAACACCGTCGCGTCGGTCGAGGTGGGGTTGCGGTTGTACGTATCCAGGAAGCGCACTTCGAACTTCGCGAAGACCCCGGGGGTGATGGCGCCTTCGCCCTGCAGTCCGAGATGCTGGATCTCAATGGATCTTCCAGCATCCGGAGTCTTCATTAAACCGATCGGCGTGTTCTTGCCGTTGAAGATGTTCGACGTCTGGGCCTGGGACCAGCGAAAGCCCACCTTGATCTCTCCTCCGAAATGGAACGGATCGGCCGGCTCCTTCACCGATGACTGAGCAACCTCATCCTGAGCGAACACTCGCGTGCACAGAAGCAACGCAAACAGCGTCGGGGGCAATCTCATGGATCAGTCTAAGCCGGTCATTAGACGCGGACCCGCATGAGCCAGCGATCCAGGTCCACCGCGGTGGCAGGACGCTGCGCCCGGTGCTTCGACAGACAGGCCAGGATCATCTCGCTGAGTGACGCGGAGATCTCCGGCCGAAGCGTCCGCGGGTCGGCCGGCGTGTCGTTCAAATGCATGTTCAGGATCTCGGTGACGTCGCGTCCGCGGAATGGACACTCGCCCGTGAACATCTCGTACAGGACGACGCCGGCGGAGTAGAGGTCACTCCGTTCATCCAGATCGGCGCCCTTGGCCTGTTCGGGGCTCATGTAGAGAGGCGTGCCGACGACGGAGACGCCTCCGTGATCCTGGTTGGCGCGAGTCCGCGCGACGCCAAAGTCCATCAGCTTGGCGATGCCGTTCCCCATCACCATGACGTTCTGGGGCTTGAGGTCGCCATGGATGATGCCGGCCTTGTGAACGGCGGCGAGACCGCGGCAAATCTGCTTGGCGATCTGCAGGGCCGGAGTCATCTGGAGACCGCCCCGTGCGTCAATCACTTCACGTAGGGTCGTCCCAGGCACGTACTCCATGGTCAGGAAACGAGCGCCGTCGGCCTCGCCGAAGTCGAAAGCGCGAACGACGTTCTGGTGCGTGATGACGCGCGCGAGCTTGATCTCCTGACGCAGCCGATCGATCTGGGTCGCCTGCTCTTCCCCCACCGACTTCAAGACTTTAAGCGCAACTTCCTCGTCGAGTTCGCGATCGCGCGCGCGGTACACGACGCCCATCCCGCCCTTTCCAAGTTCGGACACGATCTCGTACCGGTTGGCGAAGACCTGGCCGATCTGTCCACTCGCCCCATCGCGACCGACGGGCCCGAACCCGCCCCGGAACGTGATGTCGCCCGGCCGGCGCTGCATATTCGCCACCAGAGCCTCGAGCTGCGCCTTTTCCTTCAGCTCGCCCACCATGCTCTCGAACGCGCGGGACAAGGCGCCCACCTCGCCGCCGACGGACGGAAGCGAAACGTCCAGCTCGCCCCGCGCGATCTTGCGCGCGCCCTCCGCCAGTTTCTGGATCGGCCCCGCGAGACCCTGCGCCATCGCGAACGACAGCGGGAACGACAGGAGGAGCGCGATCACGCCGACGACAAGGAGACTGCGCCGGATCTCCAGAAAGGGCGCCATCTCGACATCCTTGGAACGCCCGACCACGAGCGCCGCAAGCACGCGGCCGCTTCCGGAGCGGATGGGCAGGGCGGTGGCGATAAATGTTTCGCCGTTCGTTGAAAACTCCGCCGGTTCCGACTTTGTGTCTTTTTCGAACACGTAGGTCGCGGCGTCGCGCATGCCCTGGGGCATCGCGAGCGAGAATTTCTTCGTCGACGCCATGAGTTCAAGTTGGGGCGGCGCCCCGTCAGGCGCTACGTTTGCGACGAAGGCAATCTCACCGGCGGTAAGTAGGGCCAGTTCCTTCGCCCGATCGGCGGAGACTTCAAAGGCCGCGGCGATGACTCCCGTCAGGCGCTGCTCGAGCTCACGCCCCTGCCTCACGGGCGCGGCCGCGACGAGAGAGAGAGCATGGCCCTGCGTCACTTCCAGAATGTACGCTGAAGTTTCGGTCTTTGAGAGTCTCGGCGTATCGACCCAGCTGATGCCGGAAAAATCGCGTCCGGTCTCGTCGCCCACCGGCCGGTCGCTGCGCGCGAGCAGCAGACCCGCGGTGTCAAAGAGAAAAACGGAGCGCGCGCCCAGCACTTTCGCGAATCCTTCGGCGGAGTCGTGAAACGTTTCCGGATGCTCACGCACCTCGGCGAGAAGCGCCTTTGTCCCGGGCTCTTCGGCGAGCGAACGCACCGCGTGCTCTCTTGCGGTCTGCTGGGTGGAACTGTAGCCCTCGAAGATCGCGGGCACCGCGTTTAGGTCTTCGCGGATCTTCTGCTCGGCGACGCTCTGGGATTTTTGGGACAGGAACGCGAGGGCCGAGCCAATCGTAAAGATGAGCAACAGAACGGACCCGAGGAAGAGACGGGTGCGCAGGTCGAGCCCACGCGACTCATCGTCGGCGATCGCACGGAAGGCCGGTGCTGACCCCGGAGTGTCGAAGCGCGGTCCGTCAGTACCGATCTGCGCCATTCTTAGCCTTGGGGTACGTCTTGCCGAACTTGTTGAGATGGGCCGAG
Organism: Vicinamibacteria bacterium; assembly: GCA_039932395.1. Taxonomy (GTDB): domain Bacteria; phylum Acidobacteriota; class Vicinamibacteria; order Fen-336; family JAGNNV01; genus JAGNNV01. Next base: position 7,242 of record JBDTQB010000074.1, read on the forward strand.
CGCTGATATTTGGTCGCGTCGAGGGAGGGGCTCCACTCCGTGGCACGTCCGGCCTCGAAGTTGAGTGTGCTCACCTGCTCTCCGGCGAGATCGCTCCAGACGTGGACTTCGTGTCGCCCGGGAGGAAGCCCGCTGATCCGAAACGAACCGTCGGCCCTTGCCACCGTGAACGCATTGCCGTCCACCACCACCACGGACGCCGCCATCTCAGGATGGATGTTGCAGTAGATCCGCACGATGCCGGGCGACTTCAACGCAATGTCACGCGAAGCGCCCTTGCGGTACAGACCCATGTCAAAGGTGTTGCCGGGGCTAAGGCTGAACGCGTTGTGATAGATGGAATCCATGTTTGGAAAGCGGACGCTTGAGCCGGCCGACACCGCCAGGATGCGCGGCTCGAATCGCTTGTCCTTCGACGCGATCAGCGCGGGCGCGGGCGGAGCGTCGATCCGCAACCCCGGTAACCAAACCACGATGCCGGTGGGGCCCGCCTTCGCGTTCTCTGGCAGCACCAGCTTCACCCGCCCGAAAAGCTCCGCGACGCCCGCGACAACCGGAGTCTGGGCCGCGATCGTCGGTCCGGCGATGGCGAAAAGAATTGCGGGGATCAAGGCGCGTCGCACGGTAGTCATAGTCACATCTCGTACAGCTGCGGATCGTGAAGGGCAGGACGCCTCGGCAGCAAGCGTTCCGTCGATTTCTTCGCGCCCTGACCGGAAAATGGATCGCCTTCGAGCAGATCGCCCATGTCCGCCTCGATCTTTTCCGGATCCTCTCCTGACTCCATACGCTTGAGCGCCTCTTGCATCCCGCCGCCCATCGGCATTCCGGTCGCGTCAAAGAGCCGCCGCATGACGTTGGCCGCCTGACGGGGGTCGTTCTCGTCGATGCCCTCGGCATCAGACGCAATCGACTCCATCGCCGACTCCAGCTGTGACTCATCCATGTTGGCGAACGGATCACCCATTCCATCGCCCGCGCCGCCTGGGTCAGATCCGGGGGCAGGCTCCGGCCGGTTTCGGGACATGGCGAAAGTGGAGGGTTTCCGCGAAGTGACTTTCCCGCACCGTGGACATGAGGGCGAGCCGTCGGTATTGATCCGCTTCGAAAGAAAATTGAAAACCGTGTGGCAGGAGGCGCAGTAAAACTCGTAGATGGGCATGGGAGAGACCTGATTCTCTCTTCATTAGCCGGTTCGGTGTGAGGGGGCCGAAGTTCTGACTGGACTCAATAAATCGACAGGCCCAGGGCACGACGCCAGATGGTCTGGTGCCGAGCCTCATCGACCACGATGAAGCCCGCGGACAGCAGATAGTCGGTCGTACGGATCTGGCCGATAAGCCTGAGGTACGCGGCTTCGGCCGCCGCTTCGACAGAGAGAAGACGCCGGACCACCGCGTCTCCCGCCGTGACTTCCCGGAACGGATCGGCGCGGTGCGGCGCCGCTGCTCCAACCCCGCGTTCGCGCAGGATTTCCACCTGGGTGTCGCGATGGCCTTCGTGCGCTCCTTTGAACTCAATCGCATAGTCACGAAGACCGGCGGGAACCAGGTTGCGACTCAGCGCGTCCGCGTACAGGCCGATCGCCTCGTGCTCGATCGCGAGAGCCGCATTCAGGATCGCGATGTCGGTTTCTTCGCTCCTCGGCAAAGCTTCGGCGCGGCCCTCGAGAAAACGAAAGACGGCTGTGGTGACACTGGCATGGATCGCAGCGGTACGGATGAATTCTCGGCGCGGGCTGAGAATCGCTTCGCTCTGCGGCAGCGGCAGGAAGGTTGTCTTCATGATGGCTCCGACTCAACCCAAAGGTCGATGACCGTCCGGAGCTTCGAGACTTCGACCATATCCACGGCGAGCCGGGAAACCACGCTCGCATCGGCGAAAACCGGAAGGCTTTCCGCATACGCCACCATGAGGTCATCCAGGGCCTGGCGCAGACCCGGCAACTCGGCGTCGACTGCGCCTACTTGAGATCCCGGATCGGTGCCGGGAGAGAGTCTGAAACGGGCGCGCACCTCTTCTCGAACCGCGCGTTGTTTCCGCAGCGCCGCAAGAAATCGGTTGGCCAGGAGATCGACTCCGTTCCGAGAACGCTGCACCGTCCCGAGGCGCATCCCGCAAATCGCCGCCAAGCGGTCCATTTCGTCGAGCGCGTCCTTGCGCGAGGCGTAGTCGGTCATCAGAAATGGATTCCGAAGCCGGCGTTGGCGATCTGCATCGAGGCGTGGCCGCCCGACAGTTTCACAAACCGATAGTCGGTCTGAAGAGAAAAGCCATTGCTCACTCGATACTCAAACCCGATGCCCGCATGGCCGGCGACTTCGATATTGCCCTGCCCGGTCGGGCGACCCAGGGCGGCGAGTTCGCTCGATTGAGCGACGAGGCCCGCGATCAGGTCGGCGTCGAAAGGCGACGTCCCGGTGAAGACCGCGCTGTCATTGGAAACCGGTTGTTCCTTGGTGATCACCACGCCCACTCCCACGCCGGCCACGAGATAGGGGCGAAATCGGCCGAAGGAATGAAGAGCGTACTTGAAGCCGAAAGGCTCCACCAGGAAGATGGAGCCCACGGAGCGCACGCTGCGACGATAGGGGAACGGACCGACGTCTCCGCGGCCGGTGGCCGCGAGATTCGCAACGAACGCGACGGGATTCGTGATCGTGATGGGATCGCTCGTGCTGCGCGCGAACCTCAGGTTGATCTCGTAGGACAACACGCCGCTGCCGAGTTTCTTGAGGGGAAGGTTGATGAACCCGGCACCCTGCGCCCCCGAACCGAGCGAGTAGGGGTTTTTCGACCAGCCTCCCTGCATTCCCACCTCGGCCCCGATGCGCCCAATCAGGGGCAGCAGTTCGAGCGGCTCCGCGGCGCCAGGCTTCCCCGGCGCCGGTGGAGGCACGGGCGCGTCTTGCGCCCCCGCGGATGAGGACAGGAGCAGCGCGCCAAGCGCCAGAGTCAGAAAAAGCGGCGACATGGAGATGGGGCGTGAGTTGGGCATGGGGTTGAGACATGTTACGAAGCGAAGGTGGAGAATGGATGGATGCTCGCCGCAAGCGTTCACACAATTCCAGATCCGGTCATCAGCTGGATCCGCACAACGGGAGGCGATCACGCCCTTCAGCTGATCACCATCGACGGCTCCGCCCGATCCCACATCATGTTGATGGCGCGCGACGAAATTCACGTGATCTCGGCACAGAAACTGCGGGTCGCGGTTGGAGAACGGAGCAGCACCGCGGCAAACCTCACCATGCGAACGTCGGCGACGCTTTCCATCTACGACGCTGACCTGGCCTGCATCATCAAAGCACGGGTCGTCGCCGGCCCGAGGCCCCTGATCGCGGGGACCGTCGCCTACGAACTCGTGGTGGAAGACGTCCGATTGGACGTCCCCACCGCGGCGGAAGGGTCAGCGCGACTGGTCAGCGGCCTACGCTTCGAAGGACGCGCGGAGCGCGGCGACATCCGCGCCGCACTGACCGCGCTCCCTTCGTAACCACCGCGCTCAGGAGCGCGAACGAGGAGTTCGTGCGCGCGGCGCCTTCGGAGGCGCCGCCCCCCCCGATCCGTCTTTTTTCGCGGTACGCGGCGTGCGACGAGCGGTGGCCACCTTGCGCGCGACTTCCGGCTTCTCCATCCGCTTCAGCACATCGGTCAGCGACAGATTGATCTGACGACGGTCCAGATCGACGCGGGTCAAGAGCACATCGACGTGATCGCCAAGCTTGTAGGTACGCTTGGTGCGTTCACCGCGCAGGGCATGGTCGCGCTCGCTGTAGATGTAGTAGTCGTCGGACATCGTGGTGATGTGCACCAGACCTTCGACGAACACATCCGTGAGCTGAATAAACAGGCCGAAGGGCATGACGCTGGAGATGACGCCCGGAAGCGTCTCGCCGACACGCTTCACCATGAAGCGGGCTTTCTTCCACTCGATCAGATCGCGCTCGGCATCCGACGCCTTGCGTTCCGTCTCGGCGAGATGAGCGGCCATTTCCTCCAGCGGCCAGCTGACCTGTGCTGGATCCTTGCCGTGACGCATCGCGCGCAGGGCACGGTGAGCGACCAGGTCAGGGTAGCGACGAATCGGGCTGGTGAAGTGGAGATAGTTCTCGCTCGCCAGACCGAAGTGGCCGAGGTTCTCCGGGGCGTAACGCGCGAGGCGCTGGGTGCGCAGCATCAGATAGGTGAGCAGCTTCTCTTCCGGCCGCCCTTCAATCTGACGAATGATGCGCTGGAAATCCTTGCCCTGCGGCTCGGCCAGGTCGGCGGTGACCTTGTAGCCGAACGAACGCACCAGCTCGAGATACTCCTCGAGACGATCCGGATCGGGCGACTCGTGAATACGAAACAAAGTCGCAACCTTGCTCTGGGCAAGAACCTTGGCGACCGCTTCATTCGCGATCAGCATGAACTCTTCGATCATGCGCATAGCGAACAGGCGCGGCGTGGAGGTGATGCTTTCGACCGCGCCCAAAAGGTCGAGCTGGAGTTCGGGCTCGGGCAGATCGAAATCGAGCGAACCGCGGTCTTTGCGCGCCTGGTTCAGGATGCGCGCGAGTTCCGCGGAGAGTTCGACCGTGTCCACCGCCACTTTGAACTTCTCGCGGGTGGCGAGGTCTCCATCAAGGATCGCCTGGGCGTCCTTGTATGCGAGCTTGCCGGCGGAGTTGATGACGCCGTCGTAGAAGTCGGACTTCACCACCTGGCCGCGATGGTCGATTTCCATGACTGCCGTCTGGGTCAGACGGTTCTCGCCCTCGACCAGGCTGCAGATCCGGCTGGACAAAGCGTGCGGCAGCATCGGCACGACGAAGCCGGGGAAATAGACGGAGTTGCCGCGGGCGTAGGCGCAGGCGTCGAGTGCCGTGCCTTCGCGGACATAATGAGCCACGTCGGCGATATGAACCGCCAGGACGTAGTTGCCGTTCGAGTGTCGCGCGACGCTGATCGCGTCGTCATGGTCCTTGGCCGTCTCCGGGTCGATGGTGATGGTGACCCAGGGACGGAAGTCGGCACGCGCGTCGATTTCGCTCTGCGGAACCGCACTCGCGGCCTTTTCTGTTTCGGCCACGACATCTTCGGGAAACTCAGCGGTCAGTTGGTACTGCGCCATGATGACCTTGAGGTCTACGCCCGGGTCGTCGATACGGCCCAGGCGTTCCACCACGTCGCCCGCGGCGGGGCGCGTCGCGGTCGCTGGGCGCGTGACCTTGAGAACGACCATGTCGCCCGATTCGACTTCGAGGGAAGTGTGCGCGGTCTGCGCCTGGATGTTCTGGAAGAGACGCCGATCGAAGGGAACCACGTGGGCGTGGCCGCGAGAAACCTCGTAGCGGCCGACGACGCGCTTGACCGCGTGCTCGACGACTTTCACCACTTCTCCCGAGAATCCCTTGTCGCCGCGGCCGGTCACACGGGCAAGGACAGTGTCCCCGTGCGCCGCGCCATGCAGCATGGGCAGATCGATCTTCAGGGTAGGGTTTGGAGGAACGTCAGTTGCGCCGGGGAGCGGATTGACGAAGGCGAAGCCCGCGGGGTGGCCGACAACGCGGCCCAGAAAGGCATCGGAACGAACGGTTTTTTTGATAGTCATCTTTTATAGGGTTTGCGAACGTAGGATAGACGGAAGGCGGTCTTGATAGATCCGCGGAGGGCCAGAGGCCTGGCGGGCCACTGAGCTGAATAGATCAGTGGCATCCGGGTCGCGACAGAGGCGATTTCACATCGGCCAAACGCGCGCGGGGAATACGCCCCCTCTTGTTTCAGCAGCTAATGCCGGAGGTGGGGGTCGAACCCACACTCACCGAAGCGAACACGGCCCTGAACCGTGCGCGTCTGCCAATTCCGCCACTCCGGCGCGCTGAACGAGAAGAAAAGGAGATTACCACGGCTGCTCCCGACTCGCGGTATCGAACGCGAAGGATCAGCCCAGGGAATACATGACGCGAATCGCGGTTGATTCCGTTCCCAGGCCCGCGGAGCGAGCTAGAAGCGCGATCTTGGGCGGGAGGTCGAGACGCAGGCGTTTTTCCGCGACAACGCATCGATCCGAAGGAAAGCGCTTGATCCAATCGTCCCACCAGGGTGTGACCCGTTTGGAAATCGGCTCGACGATCAGAAGGCGCGAACCTCTGGCCACCCACGGTGCGATCCGTTCGCCGACAAGATCACGTCGCGCGTCGTCCAGTTCATTGAGAGTCCATCCGAGAACGACGGCGTGGGGCGGGCGAATCGTGTCGAGAGTCTCGGAAATGGAGCGGCTGGTCTCACCCTGAATCCGAAGGGTGTTGTAGGTCCATCGCGTCTCATGGAGGGCAAACGATGACCGATCCACCCCCAGAACCGTCGTCGGCCTGGAACTGCCAAGAGCCCACGCGGCACCGCAGACGCCTGTGCCGCATCCGAGATCTAAAATTTGTATATTTGATGAATGTTTAGACTTACTAGCTTCAAGTCTTACCTGGTCATCATTGAAACCTAATCCCAAGTCCCGGATCAGAGATTCGACCGCGAGAAAATGAGTCGTGCCGTAGTACAAGCCGAAGGCGGCTCGCTTGCCGCGGCCATCGAGCGCCTTCGCCACCCCACCCTCTTCGCGCTTCTCGACATAGCCTGCGGAAAGAGCTCGCAAGGCACGGGTCACTTCGCTGAATTTCAGGTCTTTGAGGTGGCGGTCCTGAAGCGCTTCGAGGTAGCGAAGTCCCTGGCTGATCATGGTGAGAGAGGAGCGTAGCAGACCGGTTGGGCCTGGAACTTGACACCGTTCCTCAAAAAAACTTCCCATCGCTGATGTTCCGGGCCTAGAATCGCGGAAGCTCACTCCCGGGCACTCTATAAGAGCGAAAAAGCCCTCATCATGGCGTCATTCGGTGAATCCCTTCGTCGCGAACGCGAACTACGCGGTGTCACGCTTCAGGAGATTTCTGCGTCCACGAAGATTGGCGTCTCGATGCTTCAGGCGATCGAAGAAGATCGGCTCGACAAGCTTCCGCAAGGATTATTCGTCCGCGGCTTCGTGCGCGAGTACGCGCGGTTCCTGGCACTCGACGAACAAAAAATTCTCACGGATCTGAGCTTTCACGAAATCAAGGCGCCCGTCGTTGATGACAGTGTCGGCGAGCGGGGACGTCGCGTTTCGAGCCGCCTTTCGGCTCGTTTGGTGAACGGAACGCTGGCGGTGGTCGGATTCGGCGCGGTGGCCGCGTTGATTCTGAGTCCCGGCCTCTCGCGTGCCCCAGTGCCCGTGGCATCCAATCCGGTCCTGAGCCCGATCCCAAGTCGGGAGTTGCCGCCCAACGTTGTGGCCGCCAATAACGTCGCTCCCCCCACCGACCTTCCGGCCTCAAACAGCTCGGGCACCCAGCCCGTTCCCGACGCGCCTGGCGCGACCCCCGGAGCCACTCCCCAGCCGCTTCAACTCACCCTGACCGCCACCGAAGACTGCTGGATCGGCCTCGACGTCGGTGGAGACAGGGTGGAGAACCGGGTTCTCAAAAAGGGCGAATCGGTTTCAATCCTCGCCCGCCAGAATGCTTCGCTCGCCGTCGGTAACGCAGGCGGACTTCTAGTCGCGATCGATAGCGGGCCCGGGAGGCCCCTTGGGAACCGTGGCGAAGTGAAGCGGAACATTCCGCTCTCGCCCGAAGCGATCAGCGCTCTCTCGTCGGTGGCGCAGAGCGTCCCGGCAAAGCCGATCGGCTGAGATCAAGTCTCTGTTGCGAATGAGGCTTAAGTTCGCCTGATGGCCGAAACTCGCGAATCAAATCCGCTCGTCGATCAGATCCGTCGCGGAGGGGTTCCTCTCGAAGTCAGGATGATGGCGGCCGAGGGTGCCCTTCCCTTGAAGCCGGAAGATCTCGTCGATCTTCTAGAGGTCATGCATCGCGACCCTGTCGCGGACGTGGCCGCCCTCGCCACCAAGACCTTCAGCGAAATGAGCGCGGACACGCTTCTGCCGCTGATCAAGGCTCGCGACACGCCTGCCGCGGTGCTGACCTGGACGCTGGAAGTTCACACGGATCCGAAGATTCTGGAGGCCTGCCTCCAGAACACCGCCACGCCCGATGAAGCGATCGCCGAAAAGGCGCCGCGTCTGTCCGAGTCTCTCGCCGAGCTGGTGGTCATCAACCAGACACGACTGCTGCGGTTCGCGCCGTTGCTTGGTCAGATCGAGTCGAACCAGAATCTCTCTCGCGACCAGAAGCGGCGCCTGGGCGAGTTGCGTGAAACTTTCTCGATCGGCATGGAGAACGCGAACGAGGCCCAGGCCCCGCCGCCGGCTCCTGTCCAGCCTGTGGTTCAAGCGTCGGCTCCCGTGCCCCAGCCGGAAGCGGTCGTCGAAGCGGTTCCCGAAGTTCCGGCAGCGGTGGTCGCCGAGAACGAACTGGAGATCAAGCCCGAAGAAGCCGAGGCGATGCTGACCGAGGATGAGAAGAAGGACGAGAAGGCGGTCAGCAAGCTGCAGCGTCTCTTCACCCTGACCACCGGCAAAAAGGTCAAGGCAGCGCTCACCGAAGACGCCCAAGCGCGTAGTTTCCTGATTCGTGACCCGAACCGTCTGGTGGCGCTCGCCGTGCTGGGCTCGCCCAAAATCACCGAGGCCGAAATCGACCAATTTGCGTCGATGAAGAACGTCTCCGACGAAGTCCTGCGTCGCATCGGCACCAATCGCGACTGGACCAAGAAATACACCGTCATCAGCGCTCTGGTAAAGAACCCCCGAACGCCTATGCCAATCGCGATGGGCTTCGTTTCGCGTCTGCAGCCTCGCGACATCAAGGCGCTGTCGGTCGACCGCAACGTGCCGGAAGCAATCCGGAAATCGGCCCAGCGTTTCGTGAAGGCCAAGGCGCAGGCCGGCACCAAGGAGTAAGCGGCGACGGGAACGAAAGGCGCCACGGTCCAGTCGGTTTTGGACGGTGGCTCAATCAGGTATCCTCGCCGCTATTTCCTGCCCTTTTCCAGCGCGCTAAGCCATGACCGACTACTACGCCATCCTGGGCGTTAACCGTAACGCCACACAAAACGAGATCCGCGACGCCTATCTGCGCCTCGCGCGCGACACCCACCCCGACAAGGTGAAGGATCCGGAAGCGCGCAAGAAGGCGGAGAACCTCTTCAAAAACGTCACGGCCGCATACGACACGCTGTCCCGCGATCGCACCAGGCGAGAGTATTCGGCCAGGCTTCCGGAGGCACCGACGGTGAGCCATCAGGCGCCAAGAAATGCTCCTCCGATGGTGCAGGCTCCGCCTCTTCCGCCGCGCGAAGGTTCGGCGCCCGTGCCCCCCGCCAATCAAGCGCCGGCGATCCCCACGCCCAGCGGCCGAGTGAGCTTGGACTTGCTGGGTCAGGGAATTGAAGCCTTCAAGAAACAGGACTTTCATACCGCGGTCCA
>JBDTQB010000075.1:0-16601 GCA_039932395.1 Vicinamibacteria bacterium
TCCCTGCTGACGCTCGGCGGAATCATCGTGGCTTTGCGCATCAACATCACCGAGATCGCGGCGTCGCGGCTGGAGATGATCGTGGCGGTGATGCTGGTCGGCCTGGGCGTCTACGCGATCAAATCGGCGCGCGCCGGATTCCGACTGCACGTCCATCCACATAAGCACGACGGTTCGGAACACGCCCATCTTCATGTTCACCAGGCTCACGCCGCGACCTCGCACCAGCACTCACATACTCTGAAGTTCGGCCTGCGGCCGTTTCTGGTCGGCCTGGTTCATGGCGTCGCGGGGAGCGGCGGACTGGCGCTTCTCGTGATGGCGACGGCCAAGACCGCGATGTCGGGCTTGCTCTACATGGCGGCCCTCGCACTCGGCGCGATGGTCGGGATGGGCCTGTTGTCGGGTCTGATGACGATGCCACTCTCCGCTCTGCGCGCTCGTTACGAGACGCTGCATCTGCGCTTCCAGTTCCTCTCAGGCCTCTGCAGCATCGCGTTCGGTATCTACGTGTTCACCGAGCACATCTCGGAGTTCATGTGACGGCTTCCGGCGTGTCGAAGCCGAGACGACTGATCGTGGGCGTGACCGGGGCCACCGGTTCGATCTACGCCATCCGCCTTCTTCAGGCCCTGCGCAAGACGGATGTCGAAAGCCATCTGGTGATGAGTCGTTGGGGCGCGCGCACCCTGATGCACGAGACCGACTTCACCCTCGATCAGGTGCGAGCGCTCGCCGACCGCTCCTACAAAGACAATGATCAGGGCGCCGCGATCTCCAGCGGATCGTTCGTCACGATGGGCATGATCATCCTGCCCTGCAGCATGAAAACGCTGGCGGACATCGCCCACGGCCACAGCAGCGACCTCGTGAATCGCGCGGCCGATGTGGTTCTGAAGGAGCGTCGCCGCCTGGTGCTCGCGGTGCGCGAGGCACCCTTCACCGAGATTCATCTCGAGAACATGCTGAAGCTTTCGCGGATGGGCGTCGTGATCTCGCCGCCGGTTCCAGCGTTCTACAATCGGCCCACGTCGATCGAACAGATCGTGGACCACACGGTCGCGCGTCTGCTGGATCTGTTCGACGTTCAGATCAACACCGCGGAACGCTGGGACGGCGTTCTCGGTGTGGGCGCTCCTGCCATCGCGGCTATCAAGGGCGCAGTCAAGATCTCAGCCGCACCGAAGCGAGTGCCCAAGACATCCCCCTCTCGAAGGAGCAAGAAGACCGCATCATGAACATTCGCCCTCTCGTTTGTTTCGCCCTTGGCTTCGCGCTGCTTCCCGCGGCGTTGCAGGCTCGCCCGCTCACCAGCGCCGATCTCTACAAGATGCGCTCCGTCGGCTCCATCTCCCTCTCCCCCGATGGAACCCGTGTCGCGTACGCGGTCGAGAACAACGGCCTGACCGGGCGGGCCTATGGCCAGCTCTACCTCGCGACTCTGCCTTCGGGCGAAGCGAAGCGCCTGGGCGGAGACAACGACCGCGCGGGTTCTGCCATCTGGTCGCCTGATGGAAAGATGTTCGCCTTCAGTGGCCGCATCGACGGGAAAAGCGGTCTGCATGTGGCGAACGCGGACGGCGCCGGCATCCGCTTCCTAACCTCCCTGAGCGACACCAATTCCCCGTTGACTCTCGAAGGCGCCACCATCGCGTGGTCGAAGGACTCGAAGCAGCTGGCCTATGTCTCCGCGGTCCCGGGCCCCGAAACGAAGGATGCGACCGGCGATCCCATCGTGATCACGCGCTACCTCTACAAACCGACCGCGGGCGAAGGCAATACCCGCTTCAACGACAACGGCCGTCGCGAAGTCTTCGTGATTGACGCGGTCGGCGGTACTCCACGCATGCTCACCAACGCGCCTCGTGAGTACACATCGATCGACTGGTCGCTCGACGGCAAGGAAATCCTCGCCGTGTCCAACCTCGATCACGACCCGGACTCCTTCTACAACCAGGACATCGTCGCGATCTCCACCTCAGACGGCGCCATCCGACGGATCACCGCCACCGAGAGCGCCGAGTACCAGCCCAGGTTCTCGCCCGACGGCAAACGCATCATTTTCCTGGGCACCAAACGCGGCCTCACCGACCTCGAAACCACGATGGAAGACACGCATGCCTGGATCATCAATTCCGACGGCACGGGCCGACGCGAACTTGGCGCGAAGCTTGACCGCCGTCAAAGCAACGCGACGTTCTCTCCCGACGGCGCGTTCGTGTACTTCACCGCCCTGGATCGCGGCAGCGTCCATCTTCATCGCGTTTCGGTTGCTTCCGGTGATGTTGAGACGGTCATCGGCGATCTCGGTTCCGTCAGCGGTTATGCCGTCGCGAAGGATGGTTCCATCGTCTACGCCTTCTCCGGTCCGAACGATCTGGCGCAGTTGTACGTTCGTGACATGAACCCACCCGCGCCAATCAAGAAGGGCGTGCCGCCTCGCTCAAAGATCATGGGCCTCGGCGGTCCTCGGGCACTCACCGGTCTCAACAAGGAGGCGCTCGCGGGCATCGACATCGCACCGGTCCAGAGCGTGGTCTTCACCGCGGCCGACTTCAAGTACGAGGTCGAAGAGTTCCTGACCCTGCCTCTCGGCAAAACTGCCGATTCGAAACATCCGATGATCGTGATGATCCACGGAGGCCCGCACGGTCAGCAGGGACCGGCCTTCAACTTCAAGTCGCAGTTCTACGCGGGCCAGGGCTATGCGACTTTGCAAGTGAACTACCGCGGGTCCACCGGATACGGCCAGAAGTTCGCCGATGCCGTCTTCGGTGATCAAAACGGCCAGGAGGGCATGGACGTTCTCTACGGTGTGTCGGCGGCGCTGCGTCGCAATCCCTGGATCGACCCGAATCGTCTGGGTGTGGAAGGCACGAGCTACGGTGGCCAGTTGTCCTCATGGCTGATCACGCAATCGCCCATTTTCAAGGCGGCGATCCCGACCGCCGCCATCACCAACCTCATCTCCTACAACTACATGACCTACTACAACCAGTATGAGGAGATGGAGTGGGGCATGCGTCCGCACCAAGGCAACCTGATGGATGTGCTGTGGGAGCGCTCATCGCTCAAGCACGTGGGCAGCGCGCGCGGCAACGTCATGATGGTGCACGGCGAGAACGACAACGACGTGCCCATCGCCGAGGCCGAGCAGTTCTACATCGCGCTCAAGGACGTCGGCGTGGAAACCGTCATGGTGCGTTACCCGCGTGAAGGCCATGGCGTGCGCGAGCCGAAGCACAACGTCGACCTGATGGATCGCTCGGTCGCCTGGTACGAGAAGGCCTTCAAGAAGTAGGCGACGAGTTGGCCCGTGCGGTCATCCCGGTCGATCCGGGATGACCGATTCGAAACAACGGCTACTTCGCGAGGTTCGTTTCGACCCACTCGGCGTAAGTGGCCATGAACTTGGCGAGGAATCCGCGCGTCCCCTCGACCTTGATGGATCCATCCTCGGCGAACAGGTCGCCCGCATTGCCGATGTAGGCCTCCGGCTGAGACAGCGTCGGCACGTTGAGGAACACCAGACTTTGGCGAAGATGATGGTTCGCGCCGAAGCCGCCGATGGCTCCCGGTGACACCGTGACCACAGCGCCCGGCTTCGCGTTGAAAGCACTGTGTCCATAGGGCCGAGACGCGATGTCGATGGCATTCTTGAGCACGCCCGGAACCGACCGGTTGTATTCGGGCGTCACGAACAACACCGCGTCCGAGGCCTTGATCTTCTCGCGGAACGCCGTCCAGCTCGCCGGCGGATTGCCGTCGAGGTCCTGGTTGTAGAAGGAAAGCTGTCCGATCTCGAGGATCTCCAGCTTGAGCGACGCGGGAGCCAGGGCGGCGAGCGCGTGCGCCATCTTTCGGTTGAAGGAGTCCTTGCGAAGACTTCCGACGATGACGGCTACTTTGCGGGTACTCATGGGTGAAGGGCCTCGGATAAAGGTGAATGGGCAAACGTGAGAGCTGGGCAGCGCCTGCAGCGATCTGCGATTGTGGCACGCCCACATCGTTGAAAAGAAGGCTCCCGCGGAGGTCCTCACTAGAATGTCTGCAATGAAACTTCGGCACATCATGGGAGCGGCGTTCGCACTCCTAGCCGAAGTCGTGGCCGCCGAAAACGGCGTGCGCGATCCGCGTCCCAGCGAGCGCGGCTTTCCGCTCATGCGTCTGTTCGACGACACCGATCATCACGGCGCTCCTCAGAATTTCGGGGTCGCGGTTGACCAGCGCGGCTACGTCTACGTCGGCAATCTTCAAGGCGTGCTGATCTTCGATGGTGCGCACTGGCGAAAAGCAGAGAGCCAGGTCCCGGTCTTTGCCGTCGCTACGAACTCCATGGGACGGGTCCTCGCGGGCGGGCCGCAGACCCTGATGGTTCTCGAACCGGGGAATCAGGGCGGGCCATCGCTGCGTTCGCTCATGAATCAACTCCCGCCCAACGATCGGGACTTCGGCGACGTGAAGACGATCCTGCCGACACAACGTGGTTTCGTCATCCTCACGGATGCGCGTGTGTTGTCGTATCAAGGCGGGCGAGTCCGGAAGCTGGCGGAGATCGCGCGCGACCAACCCGCGTCGATCTTCTCCGTTCGGGATGCGACCTACCTTTCGAGCGAGGGCAGCGTCCAGCGCCTCGACGAAGCGGGCCCGACGCCCGCAGCCGAATTCCTTCCGATTGCGGGACACCGCATCGACGCAGTGATCGAAGACGGACCGGACGCGTACTTCGCGGTCTTGCGCGACCTTGGTCTGGTCCGCGTGAAGGATGGTGTGCGGACGCTCCTCGCCGGGCTGACGACGGATTGGGCGGTGCGCAGCGTCACAAGCGGCGGGATGCGATTGCGCGACGGACGGATGGCGTTTGGATCGCGGCTCGGAGGCGTGCTGCTCACGAGCCCGGCTGGCGACGCCGAGCAGGTGATCGACAGCACGCGCCGCCTGCCCGACGATCAGGTCATGCAGCTCGCGGAAGACCGCGATGGAGGCCTGTGGGTGTCGCTCAACGGAGGCCTCGCCCGGCTCGACGTCGCTTCGCCCATCACGGTTTTCGATGCTCGGTCGGGCGTGCAGGGCGGATCACAGGGCGTGTTCCGTTTCAACGGTCGGCTCTTCGTCTTTGGCTCGACCGGCCTGGGGGTCCTGGAGAACGGCGCGCTCCGCAAGATTCCTGGCGTCGCTGGATCCACGTGGTTTGGACTCGCCATCCGGGACCAGCCCGACGAATTCCTTCTCGCCGCGGCGGCCGGCCTGTTCCGGGTCGCGCACGACCGCGCCACCCTGATTCCCGGGACAGCCGACCTGGGAGCGTACGTCCTGGCCCCCGCACCCACCCCCCTTGATGGAACACTGGTCGGCGCGCGGGGTGGTCTTCACATCCTCATCAAGTCAGGCGCGAGCTACAAGCTGACCGGTCCGTTCGCGGGTTCCCCCCGCTATGTCAGGTCGATCGTGCCGCGACCTTCGGGCCGCGTGTTCATCTCCACGACGTTCGACGGGATCGTGGCGGCCGACTTCGATTCCGCGCATCCGACCACCGCGCGGTTCCAGAAGCTCGGCGGTGTCGAAGGTGATGTGCACGACAGCCCCGACGGCCTCCTCGCCATCACGAATGATGAGAAAACCGAAGTCTTCCGCATCGACGAAGACACGCCGCGCCTGATCCGTGACGAATCGCTCACCCGCGCCATGGCCGGACTCACCGCGTGGACGATGGCGAGCGACGCGCAAGGAGATCTGTGGATCAACACCAGCACCCTCCGCATTTTCAGACGGATGGGCGGCGCTCTCAATGTCACGCCGGTGATCATTCATTCCTTCCCGGCGCGCCGCGTGCAGGTCATCCAGCCTGAGGCCGATGGCGTGGTGTGGGTCTGTGGAGAGAGCGGTCTTTTCCGACACGTCGGGCCTCCCGGTGGAGGACTTCCCGCCCCTCCTGCACCGGCGATCTCCAGCGTGACCATTGATGATCGACTTGTCTTCGACGGATGGGACGAACACGCCCGTCCCCCCGTGGAACTTCCCCAGAAGTTGAGGAGGGTACACACGGAGTTCGGCCCTCTTTCGCATCAGCGAGGGCTCGCCTATCAGTTCCGGCTCGATCCGCTCGACGGCGACTGGAGCGACTGGTCGCCGCGAACCGACGTCGAGTTCACGACCCTTCAGGAAGCCGCCTACACCTTCCGCGTGCGCACCCGTGGCGCGGATGGCCAGATCAGTCCAGAGTCGGCCTGGACCTTCGTGGTCAAGCCACCGTGGTATCGCACTCTGTCGGCGCGGCTCGGTTCGGTGCTTGGCCTGTTGGCCCTGCTTGGCGTTGTCGTGACGATTCGCACGCGCGTTTTGCGGCATGAGGCGGAGTTGTTATCGCAGCGCGTCGACGAAAAGACCCGCGACCTTCAAACCGCGGTCACCGATCTGCAGGAAGCGCGACAGCGCGTCGAGGAGCAGAACCGCCTGCTCGAAGCCGCCAACGCCCGCCTGGAGGATGTGTCGCGCCATGACTCACTGACCGGTATTGCGAACCGCCGCCAGTTCGATTCTGTGCTGGCCGAGGAGTGGCTGCGCGCCCGACGTCAGAAGACGCCGATCGCCATCGGCATTCTGGATCTTGATTTCTTCAAGGACCTCAACGACGCGCACGGCCACCCCGAAGGCGACGAGGCTTTGCGTCAAGTGGCCAGGGCCCTTCAAGGCGCCATGCGTCGTCCCGCCGATCTCGTGGCGCGTTACGGCGGGGAAGAGTTCGCCTTCATCCTGTCCGACACGGACCTCGCGGGCGCTTTGAACGTGGCGGAGGATGTGCGCGCGCGCATCGAAGCGCTGAAGCTTCGCAATCCCGGCGGTGCCGAGGGATACCTGACGGCAAGTGTAGGCCTCGTGGCCGCGGTCCCCGCCGACGGACTGAGCACGGAAAGACTCATCGAGGGCGCTGACCGAGCCCTGTACGCGGCGAAGGCGGGCGGGCGGAACCGGGTCAGGGCGGCGGAAGCGAGCGGGGACTGACTCGCGTCAAGGCAAAGAAAAGCCCTCCACGTTGCCGTCTGAAGCCGGTGGCGCTCACGGAACCTGGGCGCAAAGGTTGGAATCCTGCGCTTGCTTTAGGCTTCCTCAACGCGGAGGCGTGCACACCGCAAGACGACTATTGGACTCCGATACGGATGCATTGGTTCCTCGGTCCACCGACCCCAAAAACGAACAACCCAGAGGGCCACGGTGATGATATGCGAGGGGTTGGGAGCAACCCAAGGGAACTTCTCGCACTGACGTCGGAGCTTCCGGCGTGGGCGACTATGCTGACTCGAGCGCTCGTCATGATGCGTCCCGCCTCTTTGCCTCATCGAAGATTTCCCATGAAAACCGTCCGCATTCTGGCGCTTGGTGCCGTTGTGCTCCCGGTCCTCGGCGTTTCGTTTTCTTGTTCGAGACCACCAGAACCGGCCAAGTCAAAAGCCGTCATCATTGAGGAGAGCGCTTCGTTGCGGCGGATCCGCCAGGTCTTTGCGCGTGTTCCCGAAACTCTGGCCAAAAACTTCAAGGAGTTTGACGGCCCCTCGGGCAGAGTCAGCGGGTTCGGAGCGGGCGATGCCTATCCACAGATCTGGCTCCGCGATAGCGCATGGATCGTGGATGCCGCGGGCGCCTGGTATCCCAAGGAAACGCTGACCTCGTGGCTCGACCTCCATCTCGCTCACGCGAACAAGGACGGTCGGCTTCGCGACTGGGTGGCAAAGGGATCGGCTGATGCGTTCCGTGAATGGGCTCCTCACGTCGAATCAAAGAATGGTTTCGCCTTCGATACCAACAGCAACGAGTCCGATCAAGAGCCGAGTGCCGCCCTCGCGTACTGTCGCGCGGAAGCGTTGCTCGGTGCGGCGGCGCCCGCGAATACGGCGGCGCGGAACGTCCGCGTCTCGAAGCTCATCGCCGCGCTCAACGCGCTCATCCGCGACCGGATGGACGCGAAGTCCGGCCTGATCTGGAGCGGACTCACCGCCGACTGGGGCGATGTCAGTCCGATGTATCCAGACCAGCGGGCCATCTACTTCGATACGAAGACACCGCGCACCCTGTCGCTCTATTCCAATGTGATGGCGTACGGCGCGCTCAAGTGCCTCAGCACGCTCGACGGGCCGACCGCGCAACAAGAGGCTCTCGCCGAACGCGCCACGCGCCTGCGCAACCTCATCCGCTCGGCTTTCTGGATGAAAGACGCTGGCTTCTTCCGCGTGCGCCTTCCCTTCGACGAGCTTCCCGCGGGCTTCGCTGATGACGATGCCCGTTTCGCCCTGGGAGGCAACGCTCTCGCCGCGTTATTCGGCGTCGCCGATCAGGAACAGGCGACGGCCATTTTTGAGACCGCCGAGCGTCTCCGCGTGGCTCAGTCCGTCTCGACCATCTCGACTGTGCTCATGCCGCCTTATGCCGAAGGCGTGTTCACGCATCCGGCGATGCGCGAGCCTTTCCGGTATCAAAACGGCGGTCAGTGGGATTGGTTCGGTGCTGCTTTGGTGGAGGCCGAGTTTGAACGTGGCTCTGCGACGTTCGCGCTCACTCACCTCAATCAGATCGTCTCCCGCATTCTTCACGCCGGACCTGGCATTCATGAGTGGTACGGAAGGGACGGGACGCCCGAAGGCAGCGCGGCCTACGCCGCGGCCGCAGCCTCCTTGCACAACGCCATCGTCAAGGGACTTCTCGGTGTGACGCGCTCACCGAATGGCTATCGCGTCGCCATCCGGACCGGCGAGAGCCTGCTGCCCTTCGAGATCCCGCTGAAGGCCGCGGGCGATCGTCTGGTCGTC
Organism: Vicinamibacteria bacterium; assembly: GCA_039932395.1. Lineage (GTDB taxonomy): Bacteria > Acidobacteriota > Vicinamibacteria > Fen-336 > JAGNNV01 > JAGNNV01. The sequence goes on from JBDTQB010000075.1 coordinate 8,802, forward strand.
AAACAAACGGTGACCGAGCGCGCGATCGAGGTTGAGATCGAGAGTTCGGCGCGTCTAGCCGAAGTCTGCACTCTGCCGCCTCTGGGTCGCACCGCGGATGACATGAGCGCCGCGGACATGGCCGTGCCGCGAAGTCTTCAGACTATCGGCAAGGACACCTTGACCTGCGCCGATGTGTCCTCCTCCGCGCGACCCATTCGGGTCCGTTTCGGAATCAGCGCTTCGCGCTAGCGCGAAGCAAGTGCTTCGTCGAAGTAGCCGCGGCGGGCCAGGACGTGCAGGCCCTTCCCTTGAACCTGCACCTTGATCGTGCGAAAGCCCGGCTTCTTGTTCCTGAGCGGCTCGTAGCCGATCACATAGTAGGTCTGCATCGTGTCAAACAGGCGGAGCAGCCCCTGGGTCAGGTCGTTCACGTTTCGGATCGAGATGCCGCCGGTGTCGCTCGCCAGGGAGGTGGCGCCCTCCGCCGAGTCCGAGGTCTCGAACGGCGCCTCCGCCGCAGTGCTCGGAATCAGCGTTCCCTGCTCCACCCCATTCAACGTGTCGGCGCCTTGAAGACCGCGCGCGTCGATGAAGTGAATCGGCGCGTTGGCGCGCAGCGATAGCGTGACGATGTCTTTCTGTCGCTGATCCTCGGGATCGCGCGCATAGCCGCCTGAAACCATGACCAGACTGTGGCGCCCGGGCTGGCGTCCCAGCCATTCAAGCGATCGCGCGATCCCTCCATACGATTCGTTTCGACGATTGCGAGCGTCGTGGATGAGTTCCTTGATGCGGCCACGCGCCATCATCTCGGCGACGTCGGGATCGAGCTGATTCGTCGTGTCCGAGTTGAGCGACACGATTCGCTCGACGATGCGAGTCATCGCCGCGCTGTCGCCACGCTCGACCGAAAACGCTTCCGCTTCGGTGACCGGCAGCTTGTCCAGCGTGTTGTTCTTGTGACCGGTGATGCGATCCACCGCGGCCGAGAATTCCACTCGACTGCCTTCGAGATCTTTCGCAAGTGAGACTTTGGACGACGGCGCGATCAAAGCGAGAGCACCCCCGCGGTCCGCCAGCGTCGTGATCAGTTGCTTTAAGGGCGCGCGCAAACGGAGGGCTTGCGGAATCGTGAGTTGACCGTCGTCGACGAACAAAACGGTGATCGCGCCCGACAACCTGGCCGCCGACACCGCGGCCGCGCCGGGTACGGGCGACGCGTCGACGGGAACAACCCCGCCAAACGCCGTGAAGGAAACGATCGGCCTCGCCTGGCCGTCCTCGGTGACCGTGAAGTCCTTCTGGAGCAATCCTGGAACCGCGCGATCGCCATCCCCGGTCACCACGAAGTCGACCAGAACCAGGTCGGTGTTCGCCGCGAATATCGGCGGCTGATTCACGGGCTTCGCCGGCGACGTCGTCTGGACGAGCGCCAGGCCGAGGGCCAGATACGCGCCGAGCGGCATCACTTACGGCCCGGCTTCACTTCGTCGAAGTAACCACGTCGGGCCACGATGGTGAGGCCTTTCACCTTGGTTTCAACCTTGATCTTGCGAAAGCCCGACTTGCTATGAGGCGGCGGTTCGTACGCCAGCACGTAGTAGGTGGACATGGTGTCCATCAGAAGTCCAAGGCCCTTCGACATGTCGTTGGTGTTGCGAATGATGATGCCGCCGGTGTCGAGGGCCAGGCCGGTGGACCCTTCAGCCGCTTCGGACCACGCAAACGAGGTTTCACCCGCGTCGCGGTCCAGTGCGGGGCCGTACTCGACGCCCTGGAAAATTCCCATGCCCTGAAGTCCCCGCGCATCGAGGAAATGCACCGGCGCGTTCGCGCGTAACGACTGGGTGATCAGTTCCTCACGCTTCGAGTCGTCGTCGTCATACGCGAATCCACCCGTGACCATCACCAGGCTATGCCGACCGGGCTGATGGGAGAGCCATTCGAGCGACTTCGAAAGCACGCCGTACAGATCGGCGCGACGGTTGCGGGCGTCCCGCGAAACTTCGCTGGCGCGACCACGGGCCGCCACCGCGGCGCTATCGGGGTCGAACCCCGGATTGAGAGCCACGAATCGCAGGGCCAGGCGATTGAGCATGGAAGGATCGCCGCGCTCGATGGCGAAGGCCTCGGCGTCCGCCATGGGGAACGTGCCCCTGTCCTCGACCCGGCGGCCCACGATCTGATCAACCGCGGCGCCAAACACCGCGGTATTGCCGTCCACCTGCTCGGCGAGAGAGATCTTCGACCAGGGCGCCACGAGCGCGAGCGCCGCGTTCTTCTCGGCAAGGCTCGATAGGATCTTCTTCAGCGCGGGCCGCAAACGAACCGCCTGCTGAAAGGTCAACTGGCCGTCGTCGATCACGAGGACCGCCACCGCCAGAGGCTTCTGCTGGGCCAACGCCGCTGGGTCCGCAGCGGCATCGCCCGGATTCGCCTCCACAATGACGGGTTCGTCTCCACCAAAGGCCCGGAAGGAAACGATGGGCCGCTCCTTGCCGTCTTCCTTGACCACAAAATCGCCGGCGACCATGCCGCCAACCGACTTGTCGCCTTTGGCGGTGACGACGAAGTCGACCACAACCAGACCGGTTCCGGCGGAAAAGACGGGGGGCTGAACCTGGGCCTTCGTTGTCGGCTGCGCGGCCAGAGAAGACGTCTGCGCGGCAAACAGCACGGAGGTCACGAGCAGGAGGCACCGCATGGGCCAAGACTAGCAGGGCGATTGGAGGCGCGTGACGAGTAGAGTTCCCCTCCGAGACCGGCCGATGATTCCTTTTCTTCCCGCTTCATTCCTGCTGCTCGTTGGGGCCGGCGCGGTCTTCGCTCAAACGCCGGCAGCCTCGGCCACACCAACCCGGGTGTCAAGCGAAGGACGCCCTAAACTCGTGTACGCGGGCGACGCCTACTTCCCGCCCTTCGAGTACAAGGACGCGGCGGGCCAGGCGAAGGGCTTCAACATCGAACTCGTGACGATGGCCGCGAAGGACGCGGGCTACGACGTTGAGTTTCGCCTCGGGCCCTGGTCCGCCGCAGTGGACGGTCTCAGCGCTGGGACGGTCGACCTCGCGGCCTTCGCTTACTCCGGAGAACGCGCCGAACGCTACGACCTGCTCTCGCCCATCTGGAACATGAACATTTCGCTGCTCTTTCCTCCCGGGCGCGCCAGCTATCCGCAAGGCCTGGACGGCCTCAAGAACGAACGCGTCGCGCTGATCGAGCGCGGTCTGTTGCACGAGACATTGATGAAGCTGCCCGACGCGACGCGCCCGAAGTTCCGATTGTGCACGGATCAATTCGAGGCCGTGCAGAAGCTGCTGGCGGGCGAGGCGACCATGGTCGCGGGGAACGGCCTGGCCCTTCGACACATCGCCGCGCAGTTCGGTCTTCGCGATCTCGTGGAAATCGAGGTGGCCTCCACTTCGTACGACCTCATCGCGCCGAAGGGTCGTCGAGCGGAGTTACAACCTCTGATCGATGCGATCGAGAAGATCCGGGCCTCTCCGCGCCTGAGCGAAATCGTCGAGAGCACGTTGACCATCGCACCTCCGCCCGTGCCGTTCGCCGAACAATTGCGCAAGTATGTGTTCGCGGTGGCCGCCCTCATCCTGCTGGCGGGAGCCGCCTTCGCTTGGTCCGCCATGCTGCGTCGCCAGGTGAACGCGCGCACGCGCGATCTGGAACGCGGAATGGCGGAGCGTCAGAAGCTGACCGCCGAGCGGGATCGCTTCTTCGAGGTGTCACAGACCCTCCACGTCATCCTCGATCGAAACGCCAACATCCGCTGGATGTCGCCCGCGTCCGTCCGCATGCTGGGGCGCAGTCCGGAGGAATTCATCGGAACGCAGGTGGCCGATCATCTTGATCAGGATCAACGCGACGCGACCCGAGGCTTGCTTCCCAATCTGACCACGGGCGCCTCCGACATCGAGCTGCGACTGAAGCATCGCGACGGCACGGTCCGGTGGACGCTGTGGAATGCGGTGCCCGATCCGCTGAGCGAGCGGGTCTTCGCCGCTGGCCTGGATATATCGGAACGGCGCGAAGCCGAAAATCAGATCCAGCACCTCGCGTACCACGATGTTCTGACCGGCCTCCCCAATCGTCAGCGCTTCGTGGACCGGCTGGACTACGCGCTGAATCGCGCCCAACGCACCGACGAGCCCCTCGCCGTGCTTTTCGTCGATATCGACCACTTCAAAGCCATCAACGATTCCCTTGGCCACACCGCGGGGGATACGTTGCTGCGCACCCTCGCCCAGAGGCTTCGCGCGACGCTTCGATCCGAAGACACGGTGGCTCGCCTGGGCGGGGACGAGTTCACCATCCTGATGATCGGCCATCGCGATCCGAATGATCTGCTGCGCATCACACAGAAGATTCATTCCACCGTGAAGGTGCCGGTCGAAGTGGCGGGCCGCGAGCTGACCGTTTCCGCGAGCATCGGCGTCGGCCTCTATCCGCAGGACGGTGAGACGGCTGAGCAACTTCTGCGTAACGCCGACCTCGCGATGTATCGCGCGAAGGAACTCGGACGCGATCGCACGGAGTTCTACACCGCGGCCATGAGCGCGCGTCTCCTCGAACACATGAATCTGGAGAGCCGGCTGCGCCGGGCCCTCGCCTCTGACGAGCTGTTCCTCGCTTATCAGCCCATCGTCCGGCTCGCCACCATGAAAGTGGAGGCGCATGAAGCCCTGCTGCGCTGGCGTGATCCGGAGCGCGGCACCATCCAACCCTCCGATTTCATCGGGACCGCGGAAGCGACGAATCTGATCTCGGAAATCGGACAGCGCGTGATCTCGCTCGCCTGCGTCGCGACGATGGCGCGCGAAGACGATGCGCGTGTCTCGATCAACCTGTCCGGGCGTCAATTTCATGATCCGGGTCTGCTCGAAAGCGTGGACCAGGCGCTGCGCGAGTCGGGGCTTGATCCGCTGCGTCTGGAGTTCGAGATCACAGAGACAGTGGCGATGCAGGATCTCGAGCGCGCGGACGTCATCCTGGAAGCGCTCCATGACCGGGGCATCCGCTTGCTGATGGACGACTTCGGCACCGGGCATTCGTCGCTCAGCAACCTGCGTCGGCTGCCTCTCCATGCGGTGAAGATCGATCGTTCGTTCGTGGCCGATCTTCCAGGCGAGCGTCGCGCGCGCGGCATCGTCACCGCGATCATCGCCATGGCGCATCAACTTGGTCTCGAAGTCATCGCCGAAGGCGTTGAGACCGAGGAACAGCTCGCGTTCCTGAAGGCCGAGGGCTGCGACTCGGCGCAAGGATTCCTGCTTGGGCGGCCGGTCTAGCCACAGCGAAAGTTGGCCGGCATCCTCCGATGAATCGGTCCGGTATGGCAGAGTTGTAGAGTGAAACCAGAGGCCGGACTTGTGGAGGCGAAACCGCTGACGCCTTCAGTGGCGGCGCCTCCGGCCAGCCAGGGCTTGTCAGACCAGGTCTTCTCGCGCACCGCAGGAGCGGAGTTGGTCCACGGTAACGACATCCGGATCCTCAAGGATGCCGCGGAAAACTACCCGGCGTGGATGGAAGCCATCGGTTCGGCGCAACGGTCGGTCCATTTCGAGAACTACATCATCCACGACGACGAGGTGGGTGTCCGCTTCTGCGACGCGTTCATCGCCAAGGCCCGCGAGGGTGTTTCGGTGCGGATCGTGTACGACTGGATTGGCTGCATCGGACGCGCCTCTGCGAAACAATGGCGACGATTGAGGGAAGGCGGCGTGGAGGTGCGGTCGTTCAATCCGCCAAAACTTGATCAGCCGCTCGGCTGGGTCGCACGCGACCATCGAAAGTGCCTGGTTGTCGATGGACAGATCGCGTTCGTCACCGGACTCTGCATCGGTAAAATGTGGGAAGGCACCGAGGAGAAGGGGCTCGGCCCTTGGCGCGACACCGGTGTCGTGATGCGGGGGCCCGCGGTGCGGGATGTGGCTCTCGCTTTCGCCGACAGCTGGGCCTCTATGGGAAGCCCGCTTCCTGCGGAGGAACTGGCCGCGTCTGAGAATCTCGCCCGCGCGGGAGACTTGTCGGTCCGGGTGGTGGCGTCGACGCCAGGGAGCGCCAGCTTGTATCGGCTCGATCCGCTGGTCGCGTCTCTGGCCCGAAAGACGCTGTGGCTCACCGACGCCTACTTCGCCGGCACATCGATGTACGTGCAGGCTCTGCGCGCGGCGGCCAGCGACGGAGTCGATGTCCGCCTCCTCGTTCCCGGCCCCGGCGGCGATATCCCCTTGATGCAGACGATTTCCCGCACCGGCTACCGGACGCTGTTGGAAGGGGGCGTGCGCGTCTTCGAGTGGAACGGTCCCATGATGCACGCCAAGTCCGCGGTGGCGGATGCGCGCTGGGCGCGGGTCGGCTCATCCAATCTAAATCTGTCGAGCTGGATCGGCAATCGTGAACTCGACATCGTGGTGGAAGACCAGAACTTCGGCAAGCTGATGGAAGACATGTTCGTCAGCGATCTCGCCAACTCCACCGAGATCGTTCTCAAGACGCGACGGAAAGTGCGCACCGCGGGCGACGTGCGCGTGAAGCGCCCCAAGCGCGCCGGCGGCAGTGGCACGCGCGTGGCCGCCGGGGCCATGCGCATCGGCAACGTCATCGGATCCGCCCTCACGGCGCGGCGCCTTCACCAGGACACCGAGCGCGGACTCATGGCGGAGGGCGGCGTGGTCCTGGGAGTGATCGCGGTCGTCGGTTCCATCTGGCCACGTTTGCTGGCCTGGCCGATGGCTTTGCTCTGCATGTGGTTCTCCCTGGCGCTGATCTATCGGTCGCTGAGGCGGCGGCGGGTGGAGAACGACGGCACGTCCACCAGAACCATCGGGCCGAGCGCGTCTCATGCTGGCTCCGCCCCGCTGGAGGTGGATTCCGTGAAGGGCGCGGTTCCCGCGGCGACTCAAGAATCGGCGCATCCGTGAAGCTCCGCATCCTCACGTACAACATCCATCGCGCGATCGGAGTGGATCGTCGTTTCCGCCCCGAACGCATCGTGGAGATCATCGGGAACTACAACGCCGACATCGTGCTCCTTCAGGAAGTCGACGAAGGAGCACCGCGTTCACGCGAGCTCGACCTTGCGCGTGAGCTTGCGACGCAAGCGGGCTATCCGTATCACGCGGTCGGACACAACGTCACGTTAAGCAAGGGGCGCTACGGGAACGCGACGCTCAGTCGCTTCCCCATCCTGAGTGAGCGAAACATCGATCTCACCATCGACCGCTGGAAGAGACGCGGCTGCCAGCACACCGCGATCCAGATCGGCGCCGCCCATGCCCCTCGGCTGGATGTCTTCAATCTTCATCTCGGTCTCTCGGCCCGTGAACGCGAGCGCCAGATCGAACTGCTCGCGCGTAGCGGCGAACTGGCCGACCTCGACTTTGACGCGCCCTGCTTGATCGGAGGAGACTTCAATGACTGGCGGTCCCTCCTGGTCGACCGACTGACCATGGGCCTGACCTTCAAGACCGCAACGGATTCCGCTATGGCGGGGGGGAAACCACTCCTCACCTTCCCGTCGTTCTATCCGCAGGGTCCGCTCGATCGCATCTATTACCGCGGTCCTCTCCACCTCCACGCGGCGCAACGCTGCCGTCTCAAGCTGTCACGCGTCGCAAGCGACCATCTTCCGATCGTCGCCGACTTCGAGGTGCGCGGAAAGGCCTGACCTCGGCGCGTTGCTCAGCGCCAGACGGGATAGGGGTCGATGGGCTTGCCGCCCCACCACTGATCCTTCTTCTCGACCTCGGCGATGGCGAAGTGCAGATGCGGGGTGTTGGCGGGCGCGTTTCCAGTGGTGCC
>JBDTQB010000076.1:0-16425 GCA_039932395.1 Vicinamibacteria bacterium
ACTTCCGCGAAGGCGACAAGCTGACCGTCGAGGTCACGAAGGACGGCGATCTCGCGTTCCGGCAGGAAGAGCGCAAGTCACAGGCGGCCTAAGTTCATTCAAACGGAAAAAGGGCGGCCATCGTTTTGACGCGATGGCCGCCTTTGACGTTCGGCCGCTACTTGGCTTCTGCCGAGATGAAGTAGCTGTAACCGCCGGCGCGAACGTAGAACATCGCGGCGTCAACGTACACAGACGCGCCGTTCGCCAGTGTTCCGCCCGGAAGCGTTACGAAACCGGATGCGTTGTAACCGCCGTTTTGAGGCAGACTGGTCGGCGGCGGTTGAAGCGTGAGACCCTTGGCAACCACCGAGCCGTCAACTGGCACGGTGAACGGGGCCGAATCGGCACTGGTGACGAACCTGAAGTCGGCCTGAGTGACGCCGGGAGTGTACCCGGGACTGTTCAGGGTGGTGACGTTCTGCACGCGGATGCGTAGGGAAGTGATCGCGGCGCCCGTATTGTTCGTGACCTTCCAGCGGAAGAAGTAGGTCCCGGTGGGGCCGGTTCCGACGCGATAGCGATTGGGGAATGTGGTGGCGGTCTTCGCCGGATCAGCCAGCGTGAAGATCAATCCCTTCTCGCGTTCGGATGAGAGATTTTGCGGACCCGGGGCGCCGAGGCGAGCGGTGATCGCACCGTAAGTACCGGAGACGGTGTCCACGAGCCAGAAGTCGGTGGCATTGTCGCCCGTGTCCTGAACCGCCGCGGCGGCCTTTCGGACATAGGTGACTTCAGCGGTTCCCGTTGAGCCGGCGACCGGGATTCCCGTTCCTTCGAGGAACGGCGCAACGCTGCCCACGAAGCCCGCGGCGTCGAGCCGCGTGGTCGTATCGAACGTCGTGCTGCTCTTGAACAAGCCGACGCCGCTGTTGTCGCAGAAGTCGGTGGTCCAGGAGGCGTCTTGCTGCGCCGCGTTTAGGCCGCCGTAGTTCGCGAGGCTGTACCCGCTGCTGTTCGCGGCGAGGAAGAATCCGCCGGATGGAATCACCGTTCCGTTCGGGATCGTCGCGAGCAAAGCGCTCGTTCCTGAGCAGGCCCCGGTGTTCGCGCCGACGATGCCGAAGCCGTTCGACGCATCGGCTGCGCCAACGACGACGCTCGTCGCCGACTTGTTAAACACCTTGACGAACTCGTCCAAAGCCCCGCCCGGTCCGCGTGAGCGGAACTCGCGGATGACGAGATCGCCCGTGGCGACGACGGAGGGAACCAAACGTTGGAAGCAAACGGTTACATCCTGGAGGGTCGGAGTCGACGCAGAGCTTGATGTCGTCAGGTACGCCTTGTATTTGAGATAGCGCTTGCCGCTGAATTGCGCAAGGGAGGCGCCGTTCGTGAAGTAGGTCGACGCGGTTCCGTCCGGACCGACGAAGTTGAAGACTCCGGCCGCACTGTCACTCGACGCCGCTTGGAACTTGACGTCGGTTCCCGCGGGAGTCGTGGCCGTCCAGGAGAGCGCGCCCCACGAGACGACTTCGCCCGCCGCTGGGTTGGCATCTTTGGCGGAGGAGACGAAGGTGCCAGGAGACGAATATCCGACGTCGATGTACGTCTTGAAGCCCACATCCGTGGTTTGCCCGCTAGTGAGCGGCGCGGACCAGACCGTTCCGGAAGTGGCGCCGGCGACTCTCTGCCCGCCCGCGTACACGTTCGTCGCGCTGCGGGTCAGGGCATACGTCCCCGCCGACGGATTCGCGGTGGGCCGGATGACCAGAGCGTATGTCGTTCCTGCGGTGACCGCGAGGGGTGTTACGAATATGCCGGTGTAGTCACCGCCAGCGCCGCTGTTGAAACCGGCGATCGTCGACGTTGCCAGGTCGGCTCCGGTGGGCAATCCGCCCGAGGTCGCACGTACGCTCAAGGTCAGGTTTGGGAACGTGCCGGTGCACAGGTTGCAGAAGAGGTTGATATCGGCCTTCAGAAGGGTGCCGTTGAGTGCGGGGGTGAACGTCTGGCCCCCGAATGTGGTCGCCGTGATGCCAACGCCCGAGGTGCTCAGCGTGGTGTTCTGCTGGTCCGAGTTAGGCGCGTTATTGAGCGTGATGCTTCCAGGGGTCGTGTTCAGGTCGCAGTTCGTCGCCACGCCGCCGAGGAAATCACCTTGTGCGGTATCGGTAAGACAAGCGCTCAAAGGTGCTGCGTTCAGCGCCAGATTCTGCACCGTTGTCCCGCCATCCGTGATCACGATGTTGGATCCGGTCGCGGAGGTGAGACCAGGGTAGCTGGCGGTGACTGTGGCGTAAGTGCCCGCGGGCACGCCCAACGAGTAGAGACCCGATCCGTCGGTGGTCGTGCTGCGGCTGCCAAGGGAGACGACCGCGCCCGAGATGGGGGAGCCATCGCTCACCCGCGTGACCGTGCCTTGGAGCACGCCTCCGGCTCCGACTGGAGTACAGCCTGGGAACTCAAAGGAGCCGATGCGGGTCTGATGGTCGAGCCCATCAACGGCGTAGTACATGCTCGTGAACCAGAAGGTGCAGCCATTCGGATCGAGGCTCATCGCGGAGTAGTCGCCCCATCGCGTGCACGCCGAAGTGCCGCAGTTCCCAACCTGCGTGCCGGCGCCCTGAATGAGGAGCTGCTCGGTCTGACCGAGAGTGTTGACCGGGTCGCCGGCCAGGCGCCCCGCGTACTTGAGGGCGGGCCTGGAGGTGGAGCTTGACGTGCTGTACCCGATCGCCATGTCGCCGTTCTTGTTGACCGCAAGGCTTGGCATGAAGCGATAAATGACATTCGCTGCATCCGGATCCCAGGTGGCCGCCTGAGGGATGTTTGGGTTGACCGTGCCGCCGGTGACATCCACCTGATACCAGCGCGGAGCCGCGAAGCCCGTGGTGTTGCCGCGTCGCACCGTGTGGCTCGCCCAGAGTGATTCAACTCCGCTTAGGTTGCTGTACTGGTTTTGCATCATCGCGCGGATCTGCAGGACATCGAGAGCGTTGCCGCCTTGTGACGGAGCATTCGCCACGGTTGCGTTTGGCCACGACGTTGCCGCGATCGGCACGTCCGGGCCGGTAAAGGTGGAAAGTCCGATACTGGCCCAGTCGACGTGGAATTTGTAGACCGTAAGCGCGTTGGTGTACTCCCACGTAGAGAGGAAGTAGTTGGGTGTTCCGGCGGGCGGAGTGCCCGACTGAAGACGCGCATTGCTGGGCAGGATTGTGAAATCGGCGATCGGTGCATTGAACGAAACGATCTGAACGGACGGCGCTCCGGCATACATCTGCGCCTTGTTCAACGCCCACACGCGAGGGCCGGCGAAAGCGCCGCCCGAAGGGAATCCGAACATGTTCGCTGACATGTAGATGCCGTCCGGCCAGACACCCATCTTCGGGTAGTCGTTCAGGAAGTCGGTCACCTGGATGTAATAGAAGTTCCAGCCGCCGGCAACCGGGTCGCCGGTCTTCGACACTGCGAAGCACTCAAAGGCGCCGGGCGGATTGTTGACCGCTCCGCCGGTCAGGCCGAAAGCGAAGTCGGTGACGATCCATCGGTCCTCGAAGGTGTCGTACATGACGATCGGGTCCCCGAAGTTGTTCGTGTCGCACAGATTGCCGAAGTTGCCCTGGCTCATGAACGTATTGAAGCTAAACGCGGCGAGCCGGGTGCCCGTGCTCTTGTCATAGATACCGAGCGACGTATTGATCGCCTGAATGTAGTGGTTCGGCCCGACGTCGCCGACCGTGTCGGGGGGGTGGCCGTTTCCGAAGTTTTGAAAGTCGAGACCCGCAAAGTTCGCGATGGGCGAAGGCGCCGGGGCGGAAAGGGTTGGCTCGATCCCTGCGACGTCCAGCGACGTCGGTTGGTCGAGGAACCCTCTTGCGCGAGCGCCGCGCGGAGCGGGGGCCTCCTGAGGTGCGGGGTCCGGGCCTTCGCGTTCGGGCCGGTCGATTTTTTCAGGGGCCGTCTGAGGAAGTGTGCTTAGGTCGCCGTCCCACTGGCGCGCCCGGCGCAAACGGAACTCGCGGGGAACCCGGCGCTCGGCGCGCGCGGCTTCCGGGCTTTGGCGGCGAGCGACGCGCGCCCCGATCTCCTCATCGTCTTGAGCGCTGCCCGGCATGCGAAGTCCCGGCGTGATCGCCTGAAGCGTGACTTCTTTGACCGGTTTTTGTGCTCCCGGTTTGGCCTTGGCTTCCGCCTTTGCCTTCTTCGCCGGCTGTTCGCTTGCCGCGGAGTAGGCCAGCGGGATGAACGCCGCGAGCGACACCGCCAGAGCCAGCAGCATTGTGGCGGGCTTCCGGGGAGTGAACCCTTGTGGAAGGATGGATCGTTTCATTTCTTATTGCTCCGAATCGAAGGTGTCGAACGTAAAAGCCCGTAGCGGAAGCTCCAGCCGTCCGCAATGCGGGCAAGCTTGGCGGACGTTCAAATTTCTGTCAACTACGCGCGGTCGTAGATACCTGAAGACCGGACGGTCGCTTGAAGCGTCATACAATGGCGAAGACCTACCACGCCTCAAGAAACGCCATGCACCTCTCGTCTCACTACGTCGGTTTCGGCCTGGCGATCGCCATTGCGTCCGCTTGTCCCGCAGCGAGCGTCACCCGCTTGAGTCCGGGTGTTTGGGGTGGAGACGCCGCCATCCTGGAGGTGACGAAGGATGGCGCGAACGTTGAGTTCGAGTGCGCCGTGGGCGTGATCACCAAGCCCATCGTGCTGGACGCGAAAGGCGGGTTCGATCTGCCGGGGACCTTCACCGCGGAGGGTCGCGGTCCTACGCGCGACGACGCCACGGGTTCGGTGGCGCGCTACGTTGGGTCGGTGAAGGGCGAGACCTTGACGCTCACGGTCAGCGCTGAAGGTAAGGAGATCGGCTCCTATCCGCTCACGCGCGGCCGGCAATCCGTCCTGCGCAAGTGCCGCTAGCAAACTCGGCCGGAATCGCAAAGTCGATCTGACGGGCGTTGAGGTCGCATCAGTATTGAATGCGTGCCTCCGGACGTGACGCGGTTAAGTGCTCCAGGACAACCAACTCCCGGCCGGACGCAACAGACAAGGCTGCCGAGTCCGAGCTACTATTCCCTTGCCGGGGTTCGCTCCCGGTCCCCATCAAACCGGCCAGGAGTAACGAACGTGTTCAAACGCCCCTGCATCCTTTTGCTTTCGCTGATGACGGCGCCTCTGGCGTCTGCGGACACGGTGAACCTGACGTTTGGTGTGATTCCGCCCGGAAAGTCCTCGACGGTGACGATCAACGCGACGATCATCAACAGTCCGTCTGCGGTTTCGAACCAGGGGTCGATTTCCGGGACGAACTTCACGAGCATCCTGACTGACGATCCAGGTGTGGGAGGCGCGACGGACCCGACCCTTCTGGCCGTTTCGCCCCCCTGCCCGGCGATCACTCTGGGTGCTTTGAACAACAGTCTTGTGGGCGCTTCCTACACAGGCTCGGTCACGGCGTCCGGCGGCAGCGGTCCTTATGCCTATTCGCAGACCGGCCTGCTTCCCACGGGCCTGAGCCGGATCAATGATGCGCTGAGCGGATCGACCACCTCGATCGGGACGTTTAACTTCCGGATCACCGCGACCGACAGCGGGTCGTGCACAGGCTTCAGGGATTACAGCGTCGTTGTGGGTTCGGTCGTGGCTCCCGGCGATCTGGTGATCCGCGAGTTCCGCTCGCGTGGTCCTTCGGGAGTTCAGGACGAGTTCGTGGAGATCGCGAACACGACCGCCACTGCACTCACGATTGCGGCCACCGACGGGTCTGCGGGCTTCGGGATCGCCGGACAGAACGTCGGCCCAGTTTGTCCCGCGGGCTTAACCCAGATCCTCGGCAGCATTCCAAGCGGAACCGTGATTCCTTCCGGCGGCTTCTTCCTCGCCGCAAGCAACGCGGGCTACAGCCTCGCGAACTACGGGGGCGCCGCGGCGTCCTTGGCCGATGTGACCTGGACGAACGACTTGTGTGACAACAGCGGTGTCGCTTTGTTCACGAGTTCGATCACCCTCGACACCACGACGCGGCTCGATGCCGCTGGGTTCGTGGGCTCGACGAGCCCTTATATCGAGGGCGCGGGCATCGCGGTCCCGGCTGCCACAGGAGCCTCCCAGGTCACGTATCTGCGTCATTCTCCCTCTGGGGCGATTCAGGACACGGGCGTCAATGCCAACGACTTCTTCCTGGGCGAGACGACGGGGGCGACCTTCGGCGCGGTGACCGCGCGACTCGCTTCGCCGGGTCCGCAAAACGCATCATCGGAAAAGGCCGCGGGCCTGACGTTCACCCTTGCCGACCCGGCGAAGGGAGCGACGGTGTTCCCGAACCGGTTCCGGGTCACCACAACCGCGACGACCGGCATCTACTACTTCCGGTGGAAGGTGACGAACAATACGGGGGGCTCGATCTCACAGCTCCGGATCCGGGTCGCAAACGTCACCACGCTGAACAGTCCGGGGTACGTGCCCGCCGGAACGCAGGCCGACTTCCGGCTGATCGGAAGCTCGGACGTCGCCATCGCCGTTCCGGGTGCGGTGACCGCGCTTGGGACAACTCAGCAGGCTCCCACCGGCCCACCGTTTGATGGCGGATACAACGCGACTGCCTCGGTGACCTTGCCGGGTGGGACGCTTGCGAACGGGTCCGCCGTGTACGTCAACGTGGCCATGCGATATCAACAGGCTGGCTCGTACGTCTACTTCGTCTCGGGTGAAGCCAAGTGAGCCCGGCGCTTCGTCTCATGGAAAGAATGGAAAACCGCATGTCGATTCGACGCATGCCTCTGATTCTGGCGTTCGCCCTTGTGGGTTCGCCGGCGCTTGCTCAGACCTCGATCGACGATTTCGCGGTGGCGCAGGCTCAGCTTCAGGCCGCTCCAAGTTGTTCGGGTGCGTCATGTTCCTTCGTAGCGGGGGCGATGCTGGGGGCAGAGCGGGACATTCGGACTCAGCTGTTCTCGGGAACGGGCGCCGCGACCGCGGAAGTGACGGGCGGAGCCTTCGTCTTCAATGGCGTAGGCACGGCGTTCGCTGAAGCGCGTCTGGTCTGGGATGGCACCGATAGCAACGCTGATACAACAGCGTTCCCTGGTCTTGCCGGCGTGAACCTGACCACGGGCGCCGACTCCATCATCCTGGATGTCAACTCCGCAAGCTCCGGCGCCGTCGTCATCGTCGAGGTTTTCACGGACGCGACGAGTACGTCGCTCTACACCCTGTGGCTGCCGGCAGTAGCCGTCCCCACGAGCTTCGCCTTGCCGTTCACGGCCTTCACAACTCATTTCGGCAGCGGAGCGGCGTTCACGAACGTGGGCGCGATTTCGCTCACCGTGCGAGGTCCCGGAGCGACGTTGTCTCTGGATGCGATCCGGGCGGGCATCGGCGCCGCACCCGCGGTAGGGGCGAGCAAAACGGTCGCGATCTCGAACGATCTAGGGCGAGCGGGCAGCGCCGAGCCAGGCGACACGATTAAGTACACCATCCAGATCGACAACAAGTCGGGCAAGCCCACGTCGCCGAATACCGCGCTTGTCGACACCCTCGACGCGAACCTGACCCTGGTGCCGGGTTCGGCCGAGGCGAGTCCGATCGGCATCGAGGACTACTACTTCCAAGGCGGGGCTTCGGCCACGGTTCTCGCGCCGGGCGTGCTTGGCAACGACGTTGATCCCGACGGCGATGCGAAGAGTGTTGCGACCACTGGGAGCATCACGACGACCCAGGGTGCGACCGCCACGGTGAACGCCGATGGAAGCTTCTCGGTCGCCGTTCCCGCGGACGGATCGCTCGACACCTTCACCTATGAAGTGACGGACGGGAATGGAATCACGAGTCCGGCTGTCGTCACGGTCGGCCTTCTTCCCAATGTCGCTCCCGTGTTGGCCAACGGCTCCTCCGTGGCCTACACCGAGAACGGTGCGCCCCTGGCGATCAACACCGCGATCACGGTGAATGACGCCGACAGCCCGACCCTTTCCACGGGGACGGTGTCGATCACTGCGAATTTCGTGACCGCGCAGGACGTCCTTTCATTCACGAACGTTCCGGGAACGATGGGCAACGTCGCCGGCGTGTACACGCCGGGCACTGGTGTCATGGCTCTTACGTCCACGGGGAGCACGGCCACACTCCTTCAATGGCAGGCGGCGCTGCAGGCGGTGAAATACTCGAACACGTCCGACAATCCTTCGACCACCTCGCGCACCGTGAGCTTCGTGGTGAATGACGGATCGGCGAATTCGAACACCGTCACCTCGACGGTGAGCGTGACGTCGGTGAACGACGCACCCGTGCTGACTGCTGGCGCAACCCTCAACTACACCGAGAACCAGGCGGCGACCGTGATCGATAGCACGGTGACGGTGGCCGATCCCGACTCCGCCACCATCGCTTCCGCGACCGTCCAGATCACCGGCTCCTGCACCAACCCACAGGACGTCCTGTCGTTCAGCACCCAGAACGGCATTGCCGGCGTGTACACCGCGGCCAGCTGTCTGATGACGCTGTCCGGCAGTTCGTCGGTTGCCAACTACCAAACCGCGCTCCGAACGGTGACGTACAGCAACACCTCTGACAACCCAACTACGTCCACGCGGACGATCACGTGGCGAGTCAACGACGGCGCGGGGGTGAACAACCTCAGCAACCAGCCCACGAGCACGATCAGCATCACCGCCGTGAACGATGCGCCGGTCTTGGCAGGCGTTTCCGGTGGTTTCACATACGCGGAAAACAATGCGGCCACGGCCGTGGCCCCTGGCATCTCCATCAGCGATCTGGACAACCTCACGCTGACTCAAGGGACCGTCAGCATCTCGAATAACTTCCAGAGCGGACAGGACGTTTTGAGCTTCGTAAACGTTGCCATGGGTAACATCGCGATATCCAGCAACGCGGGAGGAGTTCTGACTCTCAGCTCGGCCGGCGGCACAGCGACGCTCGCGCAGTGGCAGGCGGCGATGGCGGCAGTGAAGTACGCCAATACGAGTGAGGACCCGAACACGTCAGTACGAACGGTCACGTTCCAGGTCGACGACGGCGCGGGCGCGAACAACCTGAGCAACACGCCGACGCGAACGATAACGGTCACTGCGGTAAACGACGCGCCCACCGCGACTGGATTCACTAACCTACCGGCGCAGGCAGGGATTCCGATCACGTATCCGACCGGCAAATTGAGCGGAACCGACGCCGAAGCGGGCACGACGATCACGATCGACACGACGCCCATCAACGTCACGAACGGCACTGCGACGCTTAACGCCAACGGAAGCTTTACCTTCACGCCGCTGCCGAACGCGACGGTCGGTTCTTTCCAGTATCGCGTGTCTGACAATGGCAATCCCGGCCCTGGAGTCAACAGTGCCTATGTCACGGTTTCATTCACGGTTGCCGGCCCGTCGATCTACTTCGTGAAGGGTTCGGGAGTTGGCCTCGCGAACTGCACCCTGGGTAACGAGTGCAGCCTGGGCGCCGCCGTCGCCGCAATCGGTGCGGCCGGGAGCAGATCGATTTTCATCGGAGACGGCGGAACCTACGCGAACAACGTTCCCCTCAATACCAACGGAAATCTCATCGGTCAGGGACTGACCGGCTTCACTTTTGACGGCTTCTTTGGCATTGGAGCGCCCGCACAGGGAACCCTCGCCACGCGGCCGCTGCTGAGCCAGGCACGTCCCACCATCAGCATTTCCACCGCCGGAGTCAATATCGTCAGCATGGCTAGCGGAACCACCCACAATGTCCTGGGCCTGAACATCACGACCGGGTCCGCAACAACCACCGCTATCTTCGCCAACAATTTCGGCACTCTGACCACCGGCGACGTAACCATCGTCGGCAGCGGGCCCGCCCTCGATCTCGCGGGCGGCACGCTCTCCGGCGGCTTCACGTCGATCTCGTCCTCGGGCGGCGCCACCGGCATCAGGCTGGTCGGCGTCGCCGGCACGTCGACTGTCGGAGGTGGCGCTCTCTCCGGCTCCAGCGGCGACACGTTGTTCTCGAGCACCGGCACCCTCACGTTGAGCTATGGCGGAACGATCACCCAGAACACTGCCAATCAACGAGTCGTCAATATTCAGAACAAGACCGGCGGGACTTACACGTTCAATGGCGCCATCAGTTCAACCGGCGCCGGTATCCGACTCAACGGCAACAGTGCAGGGATGGCGATCAACTTCGCGGGCAGCCTTGCTCTCAGTACGGGCGCGAACACGGCCATCGATGCATCGAGTGGCGCCGGGACGATCACGGCCACGCAGAACAACACGTCCATCGTCAACACTCTGACAACGACGACCGGCATTGCGCTCAACGTCTCAGGAATCACCATCGGCGCGAGTGGATTGACGTTCCGATCTATTTCGTCGAACGGCGGGTCCAAAGGAATCGTCCTCAACAACACAGGCACAAGCGGCGGGTTGACCGTGACCGGCACCGGAACAACCGCAGGATCTGGCGGAACCATTCAAAACATCAGCTCGCGTGGCGGTGAATTCATCAACACCAAGTCGCTTTCCCTGAATAACATGAACTTCACCAACGCCAACACGGCGGATTCTGGTTCTAATTGCGGGGCGTCCAATAACTCGGGCTGCAACGCGGCTCTTCATCTGGATACCGTGACCGGAGCGGTGCTGACTAACGTTTCCATCAACGGCGCGGCCCAACAGGGAATCAACCTCCGAGAGGTGAGCGGATTCCAGCTCGTCAACAGCTCTGTGATCAACGGAGGCGCCGGTGGTCAGACGGAGGAGGCGGATCTGTACGCCATCAACATGTTCGGAACCTGCGCCATCACGAATAGCTCGCTGACCGTTCCGGCCGAGCGCGCGGCCGTCATCTACAACACAAGCAAGACGCTTGATCTGACCGTCACAGGTTCAACGTTCGGCATGAACCAGACGCAGCCGCTTGGCGCCGACGGCCTGGAGGTCAGCAGCTATGGCGCCAGCAACACGACTCTCAGGGTGGTCAATTCGACATTCGTTCAGCCCAAGACAAATGGTCTGCAGGTCATCACCGAGAACACCTCCGTCTCGAGCGTCGACATCACGGGATCGACTTTTGATCCTGGCACGGGCCTCGCCGCGGCTATCGACCTGGACGTCAACAATACGGCGAACATGAAGTTCAACATCTCCGGCAATCCATCGATCAAGGGCAAGGGAATCAATATCGTCAACGTGTTTGCGTTCCCGGACGCGACCTTCGAGGGCCGCATCAATAACAACGTCGTGACCAGCAATGGCGGCAGTGGAACCGGCATCCGGGTGGTCAGCCAGGGCAACGGCAACAGCAAAGTCGAGATCAAGAACAACTCCGTGACCGGTGGCGACGACTACGGGATCGATGTGACGGCTCAGCTCGGCTCCGGCCGCGTCGATGCGACCATCACCGGAAATACGGTTTCGGTATCCAATAACGGTTTCTACGCCATCCACACGATCGCGGGTGCTTCGGGTAGCACCTTCACGAACAAGATGTGCGCGAACGTGGCCAGCAACACCACGACCGTCCCGGCAGGGGCGATCGGCAACTTCCAGGCGCGTGCGGCCACCGGCACTCACGAGGTCCTGTTGCAGGGCGCGGGTGGGAACGTGGCGGCAAACTGGTCTGCGAACTCCAACACTCCGGTTCCCGGCGTAACGTCGCAGTCTGGGACCGGCGTGTTTACGTTCGGCGCAACCTGCGCGGTTCCCTCGAACCCCCTTCCGTAGGGCCCGTCAGCGGGGAGAGCTCACAGCGGGCTCAGGCCGCCCCCCGGGCGAAGTTGGTGATCAGCGCCTGCCCGGCGCTGATTCTTTCGCGGGCACGAGGAGCCCCTGCCGGATGAGCCGTGCCGTCAGGACTTCGCGACCGCGCTGCGTAACCGCCGGAAAGTCGTTGTGTGAGACCACCTGACCGCGAAGCAGTGATTCGAAGACTGGTTTGAACGATAGCGGAAAAGCCTGGATCCGAGCGGGAATGGCCAGGGAGCGGGCCTCGACCGAGAGGGGGCCGATGGAAACGTAGGCCCTCGGTGCCAGGCGAAGCAGGCTCACCGTTTCGGTTTCGGCTGGCCTTGGATCCGGGGGAGTGGCCTGTTTCTCCGATTCGGAGGCCGGTGTCATGGCCGCTCCGAAGCGCGCCGCCGCCTCCAACATCAGACCGTCGCCATGCAAGTGTTCCCACAGCCCGCTCGCTCGGCTGCGCAATTCAGTTTCCACGAAAGCCTTCGGCAGCGCGCGTCTGAAGGCCCCGGGCGGGAGTGTCTCGCGGAGCCCCGGTGCTCGACGGGTCTCTTGCGCAGCCGACAGAGCGAGAAGGTCGCCCCAGGTCGTGGCGTGGCACCCAATGGTCACGTGCGCGGAGACGCCCTCTGCGGTGAAGGCGCGATGGACGAATCCACGAGGAATGTAGAGGAGATCGCCTGCCTGCAGGGTCAACTCCATCTCCGGCGCGCCCAGCAGCTTTTGAGGGTAGACACGTCCACCGAATTCATCGCCTCGATGATCGCGCCGCGTCCCATCCTCGAAGACGAGCGACGCGCGATGTCCTACGGGCAGCGGGTAGGGGGAATCGAAGATCTCCCAGCGCTTCGTGCCCGACATCTGAACCACGAAGACGTCGTGACTGTCGGAATGATGACCGAGACCTTGCTGCTCCGCGGGCGTCACGTAAAGGTTCGCCCCGAACCGGAAACCCGTCTCCAGTTCGAGATCGCTCAGAAGTGTTCGCAGAAAAGGCCAGACGCGCTCGGCCTTGAAGACGCGAACCGATCCCCCGGCGGCAAAAGCCTCGTCGATCGCGGCGTCCGACCGGGGCTTCTGGGGGCGGCCATCCACGATGACTTCCACCACGCCGTCCGCCAAGGCCGACACTTCGCGCGCCAGCTCTCTCCAATCAGCTCGAAGGAACGAACTCCGTGCCGAAGAAGTTTTTCCTCTAAACAGTCCTGGCGCTTTTTCCCAGACACGCTCGAAAAAGTCACGGGTATCGTCGACCCCAAGCAGTTCGCCCAATTTGTCGAAGCGCAGGTCGTCCTGGGGTTTCATGGCTACGTGGCGGTCTCCGATGACGGCTCGCGCAGGAAACCGCGCGTGGCCAGATCCGACAGGAACGTGCGCAGACTCTCTGCCGCGCGTTCGCGGGTCACGTCGAATTCACCGACGACACCCTCCACGATCTCCTCATCGGATTGATCGTTCTCGAGCGCCTTCCAGATGAACGTCGCGGTCGCGTTCAAGGGGTGATAGCGCCCGGCCTCGGTGTCGAGCACGATGGCTTCATCGCCCGTGAACTCCGCCAGGACCCCGTCCTCGCTCAGTCGTGACTTTCCCATCAAACCCTCCTTCCCTCGCCAGCCTGGAGCATCGCCACCAGACCGGGAGACAGCTTGTCGAAATGATTCAAACACGAGAGGCAGGGCGAGCCGAGAAGGGGATTGATGGTTTCACCTTTCTCTAGCAGGCTCAATTCCCTATCGCGAGCGGCGAGGGAACCCTGGCCGATCGGCAGCAGCGCGTCGAAAGCCTGACCCAGAGTCTGGGTCGCGGCATTCTCCGGGATTTCACGGCCCGGCGCCGTGGAGCTTCCACGGAACGACGATAGGTTGCCGCAAAGGGTCACCCGGCCGCGGAAATCCACGTTGAGACCGCGTCCCGATAGAGGTCGGCAATGGGCGCCCGGCGCGAGGTCAAAAAGGCCAGCCACCACTTCCACCTTGGGGCGCAAGGCGCGGCACAGAACGGCTGCTTCTTCCCGCGCCAGAGTTTCCTGGGCCCACGAAAGTCCCCATTTTTCGTGGGCGGCCGTCGACGTGGGGAGGAGAGTGCCGAAGTTGACGACCTTGGCGCCCATGCGGGCTGCGACGATGGCCATGGCTTCCATCCGCGAAAGCGTGTCTTTGCGGAGAATGATGTTCACCTGAAACGGCAGGCGGGCCTCGCGCGCCTTGGTTGTCGCGGACACGAGACGATCGAAAGAACCTGACCCGCGCATCGCGTCATGTTCGGCCGCGTTGGCACCATCGAGACTGAAGCAGAAGGAGGTCAGGGCCTTCCTCGTGCTGACCACCGCGTCGAAGACGCGATCGAAATGCCAGCCGTTGCTTACAAAGCTGTAGGTCGCTCCGCGTTCCGCTAGGCCATGCACGATGTCGCCGAAGCGGGGGTGAAGTGTCGGTTCCCCGCCCGTGAAGGAGAAAGTCGCGGGGTGGAGATCCTTCGGAAGCCCCTCGGCCAATCCAAGCAACCGAGCTGGATCGAGGTACATCGCTTTCCCGTAGAGCATGTCTTCATCGCGGAAGCAGTAAGCGCAATGCAGATTGCAGAGGTTGACGAGCTCCACGCTGACGAAAAAAGGCGCGCGCCCCGAACGGAACTGCCGGTAGCGGCTACGCGCCCAATTCGTCCAGGACACGCGGATCTTTCAGGCATGACTGAGTCAGGGTTGCGAGCGTCGAAGGAACGGACTCGGCGAGGTCTCGGAGCATGGGCAACAGTTTTCGTGCGGAGGGTCTCAAGCCCGCGGTTTGGGGCACGAGTCGAATAAAGGCTTCGCGCGGGGCAAGGGCCTCGAATCGCCGAGTCGACCCCTTCTCGAGGAAGACCAGGCGGCGGGGTGTGCTGCTGAAGACCCGGCAGTTCTCGATGAGGGTCTGGGGATCGAAGCGGAGTTTCTTTCCGCCTCCCGCCATTGACTCTTCGGAGCTTGCGGCTGGCCGGGCATCGAGAAGATTGGAGTCCACGGCAACCGATCGTTTGAGAGGAATGAGCTGGAGGCCATCGACCGAGCGCCGCAGACCGAGATGATCGTCGGACAGCAGTCCGCGCCCGTGAGTCGCCGCGAGCCAGGAGAGGCTGGACTTTCCGCCCCCCGAGGGCGCGCACACGAGTGTCGCGCCGCCCGCAGCGGTCGCGTGGGTGAACGCCGCAGCGTGGATCGGAAGCACACCTTGATGGATCAGCAACTCGATCAGAGCGTCCGTCAAGGAGAGAGCTGCACGACCCTCCATGCGACCGTTAGCACGGCCGATGTGAACCTGGCGCGTTGCGACCTCAACTCTAAAACTGGGAGATGGCTCCAAACCGTACGAGATGGTCCAGATCGGTGAGCAAAGTGAATCGGGGTCCACGCTCCAATCGGTCAATCGCGGCGGAACAGCGGAGCCAATCGGGCCAGGGAACCGAACCGCGAGAGAGGCAAGCCGTACACAGGCTGCTGCGTCGGGCACCAGATGGGTTACCGAGCCTGGTTAGCCATCGCCGTCTATGGTCCCGCCTGGGCTGTCCATGACACCGCCCGCGTTCCCGTCGCCCCCAAGCGTGTCCGACGACCCGTCCGCGCCAGAGCCCGGAAGTGGACCGTCACCCGGGCTTAACGAACCTCCGCCCATCAAAGGCATCAGAGGGAAATTTCCGTCGCGGCTTGTGAGGTCGACTCCCTCTCCCACGGTCGGATCAGTGAAGGGCTTCTTTTCGTTCATCTTGAATACCTGGTTTCGATGCTTTTACGCGGAAGGGTCGAGAAAAAATTGTAGAGGGCGCTCTTCAGCGGTGGCGATATTGCGTCGCACAACCAGTCCCGAGCCCGGGCCGAGTATACCGGGCAATTCGGAGGGCAAAGCCGCGTAGATAAAAAGCGACGGCACCTCGGGCGCCTCAGAGACGTGCATGTCGAAGCGCACACCGTAGGCCTGCGCGATCTGAAACAACACGCTCCCCAATCCCTGTTCGCGCGCTCGCACGGTCACCCGTCCGCCATTCTCCTTGGACACTCGTAGGAACGGGCCTTTCGGATCCGCGGGGGTGGGGGAAGGCGAGGGCGACGGGCGGGCCTTCGGCTCTTGAATCGCGGTGGGATCCTGCCGGTCGTCGACGAGATCCTCGTCGGTATTGCCTTCGACCAGCATGCCGGAAGGAGCAGGGTCACCCGCAGCTTCCGCCGAGAGATCCGCTCCCAAGTGAATGGCTACGAGTTTGGGCTCGCCGCCCCACGGCTCCCGCGTATCCACGAGCGGACCCGGCGTGAGCTGAAGCAGCAGCTCGGCTAGGGACACATTCTTTAAAGGACGGAACGTGACACGAGACTTCGCCAGTTCAGGAGTCACGTTCACCGGGACCTTGAGGATCTCCGACAGCCGCTTGGCGATCACGACGACTTGAGTGCCGGCGGCACGAGCGAAAACGACCCGACCATTCTCGATGGTCAGATCGAAGGAGGGAGGGGCGGATTGCTGCGAGAGGACGGCCGGGGCGGGCGAAGCCCCCTGGCCCGCGATGAGAAACACTGTCAGAGCGAAGGGGATCATTTAACGCGATCCTACTTCGCCTCGCCGGAGAGGAAGTAGCTGTAGCTGCCGGCCTGGGTGTACTCCATGGCGACGTTGATGTAGACGGCGGAACCATTCGCGAGCGTTCCGCCGGGCAGAGTCACCCTCACGCTCGCGTTGTATCCGCCCTT
>JBDTQB010000077.1:0-16419 GCA_039932395.1 Vicinamibacteria bacterium
GCGCTGCTCGGCGAAGACAACTTCCGAGACGGCCTTCGCGAGTATCTGAAGGCGCACGCCTTCGGCAATGCGACGTGGCCGGACCTCATCGGCGTGCTCGATGCGCGGACTCCCTTGGATCTGAAAGCGTGGAGCAAGGTGTGGGTGGAAGAGCCTGGCCGCCCGATGATCGAGACCCTTCTCGACGTCAAGGACGGCAAAATCACGCGGCTCGCGTTTCGTCAGCGCGACTCGTGGAAGCGGAACCGCGTCTGGCCGCAGCAACTGCGCGTGGCGATCGGTGGATCTGACGCAGAGCAGACTCTCATCGTTGAGATGAACGGCCGCGAGGTTGAGGCTCCGCAAGCGACCGGCATGCCGACGCCTCGTTATGTGCTGCCGAACGGCGGGGGATGGGCCTATGGCGGCTTCACGCTCGACAAGGCCACGTTGGCCTGGCTGACGGAGAACCTTCCAGACGTCGCCGATCCGCTGACTCGTGGAAGCGCGTGGGTCACGTTGTGGGACGCGTTGCTCGACGGCCAGGTGAAGCCGGACGCGTTTCTCGATCTTGCCCTGCGCGCGCTGCCGAAGGAAACCGACGAGCAGATGACGTCGCGCGTGCTTGGCTACGCCTCCAACACGTGGTGGCGTTTCATGGACGGCGCCGCCCGCACCGCTCATGCGGAGCGCTTCGAATCGGTCCTCCGCGAAGGCCTGACGCAAGCCACGTCACCCAGCAAGAAAGCATCCTGGTTCAGCGCGCTTCGCAATGTCGCGGTCACGCCCACAACGGTTCAGTGGTTGGAGCAGGTCTGGGAGAAAAAGCAGACGGTCCCCGGATTGACCCTGGCCGAGACGGACTACACGACGCTGGCGCTCGATCTGGCGGTGCGCGGAGGGAACGGTGCCGCCGACATCCTCAAGACTCAGCTGTCGCGCATCGAGAATCCCGACCGCCGTGCCCGTTTCGAGTTCGTCATGCCCGCGCTGTCGGCCGATCCAGCGGAACGCGATCGATGGTTTGCGTCCTTGCGTGATGTGAAGAACCGCCGCCGAGAGCCGTGGGTTCTCGAAGGTCTCAACTATCTGCACCATCCGCTTCGCGCCGCTACATCAGAGCAGTACGTGCAGTCGAGTCTCGACATGCTCTGGGAGATTCAGAAAACCGGCGACATCTTCTTCCCGAAGCGATGGCTGGACGTGACACTGGGCGGCCACCAGTCACCTGAAGTGGCGAATACGGTGCGAACGTTCCTGAAGGGACTTCCTGCGAACTATCCAGAGCGTCTGCGCAACATCACGCTGCAATCGGCGGATGAACTCTTCCGCGCCGCCGACATCGTGAAGCGCTGAGTTGCGTCGGACCGGGCGCGCCGAAGAGACCGGCTGTACGTAAGATCTGCGACGTGACCGCGCTTGTCGACCTCCAGGGCGTGACCAAGCGCTTCGGTGCGGGGTCTCTCGTGCTCGATCGGGTGTCGATCGCGGTCGAGGAAGGTTCGATTCTCGCGTTGCTCGGCGCCTCGGGTTCCGGCAAGACCACGGCACTTCGCCTCATCAATCGTTTGACGGAGCCTGACGACGGCGCGGTGATCGTGCTGGGAAAGCCCGCGCGGGATTGGGATGTGATCGAGCTACGCCGGCGGATCGGCTACGTGATTCAGGAAGGCGGACTCTTTCCGCACTTCACGGTCGAGCGGAATGTGGGTCTCGTGCCGGAACGAATGGGATGGCCGGAGACGAAGGTCAGGGACCGGGTTCATGAGCTCTTGTCTCTGGTTGGTCTCGAGCCGAAAGAGTTCGCCACGCGTGCGCCTCGCGAACTGTCCGGTGGACAACGGCAGCGCGTGGGCCTCGCCCGAGCACTCGCCGCGGATCCTCCGCTGCTGCTTTTCGACGAACCGTTCGGCGCCCTCGATCCGATCACGAGGCGAAGACTGCAGGATGAGTTCCGCGCGTTAGTGAAGCGACTGGGCAAGACCGCGCTCATCGTCACTCATGACCTGGCCGAAGCGTGCCGCATCGCGGACGAGATCGTTGTCCTGCACGAGGGACGGGTGGCGCAACGCGCAGCACCCCACGACCTGCGCTCTCATCCTGCGCCGGGCTACGTGGCCTCGTACGTCGCCGCGAGCCTTCCCGAATGAGCGAATTCATCTCCTTCGTGATCGACCGGCGGAGCGAACTCGGCCGTCTGGCGATCGAGCACCTCGCGATGTCGGCGCTCGCGACCCTGGCCGCGGCACTTATCGGCCTTCCCCTCGGCATTTTCCTTACCCGCCGCCCACGATGGGCGGTCCCGGTGTTGGGCCTCGCCAATGTGGTTCAAACCATCCCGAGTCTGGCGCTCTTCGGACTATTGATTCCGCTTCCCTTCATTGGCGGCATCGGACCCAAGCCCGCGATCTTCGCCCTGATCGTCTACGCAGTCCTGCCGATTCTGCGCAACACCTACGACGGCATCCGCGGGGTCGACCCCGCGCTGCGCGAGGCGGCGGAGGCGCTTGGTCTCAAGCCGATGGAACGCCTGGGGATGATCGAACTTCCCCTGGCGATGCCGGTGATCCTGGGTGGCGTACGTCTGGCAGCGGTGCTGTCGGTGGGGACAGCCACCATCGCGGCCGCGGTGGGAGCGGGCGGCCTGGGCACGTATGTCCTTCGTGGCATCGCCACCGTCGACACGCGCCTGGTTCTGGCCGGGGCCATTCCGGCGGCACTTCTCGCAGTCTTCGTGGATGCGGCGCTCGGCGCGCTCGCTCGCTCCGCTCGTCCGATGCGCTCGGCCCTGATCCTGGTCGTCTTGGCGGCACTGTCCAGCGTGGCTCTCATCGATTTCCACCCGCGCGGACAGCGGGTTGTCGTTGGTTCGAAGAACTTCACGGAGTCGGTGCTGCTTGGCGAGATCGTCGCGGCCACCCTTGAGAGCCGTGGCTTGAGTGTTGAGCGGCATTTCAATCTTGGCGGCGCATGGCTCTGTCATCGCGCCCTGATCTCGGGTGATCTCGACGTCTACGTCGAATACTCAGGGACCGCTCTGATGGACATCTTCAAGCGTCCGAAGGAAACGGATCGCGCGACCGTGCTGTCCCAGGTGCACGCGGACTACGAGCAGGCCGGACTCACGGCTCTCTCGCCCCTCGGCTACGAAAACAACTTCGCTCTCGTCGTGCGCAAAGAAGACGCGGAGAAGTTCAAGCTGTCGCGCATCTCAGATCTTCAAAGAGTCCAGTCGCAGTTCCGGCTGGGCATGTTCGGCGAGTTTCTGGAGCGCGCCGATGGTTTCCCAGGCCTGGCCCGCGCCTACGGTCTCGCCTTCGCGCACCCTCCGACCGAGATGGATCTCGGCCTTCTCTATCAGGCTCTGGAGAGCGATCGCATCGACCTCGCGGTCGGCAGCACCACCGACGGACTCATCGCCGCCAAGGGCTTCGTCGTCCTGGAAGACGATCGTCACTACTTCCCGCCGTACGATGCGCTGCCGGTCGTGAGGACGGCCGCTCTGGCGGAGCATCTCGGACTCGCCGAAGCTCTGAGCCTTCTCACGGGCCATATCGACGCGGCCACGATGCGTCGCTTGAATTTCGAAGTGGACGGCCGCAAGCGCGACCCGAAAGACGTAGCCCGCGAATTCATCAAGACGCTGGCGGTGCCCAGCGAGATCCACGGCGCCTCGTTCTAGTCCAACAGTGGCAACGGACCGCCCGCGGCGGTGCTCATGATGAACCAGACCTGGAGTTCGTTCTGCCGGATGACTCCGCTGACCAGCAGGTCGTTTGTCCCATAGTCGTCGTGCTCGGCAGCCACCCGCGCCATCGCCCGCGCTTCCCTTAGAACAATCTCGTGCGCGTGCAGGAGCTGCGCCAGTTGCGCTGCGGGTCCCTCCCGGCCCCGAGTCGGGCGGGGGATCAGCGTGGTCTCCGCGATGTCGGCGGACATGGCGAGGCTGACGCCGCCCAGAGACTGGATGCGTTCGGCTATGGAGTCGGCGAGGCGGGACTGCTCGTTGTAGTGCTTCTCGAACAAGAGATGGAGCTGATAGAAGTTTGGCCCGCTCGCCTGCCAGTGACTCTTCTGATAGAGATCCCTCAGGGTCAGGGTGTCGGCGAGCATCTGGTTGAGGTTCTCGACGGACTCTCGACAGACGGTGCGGCCCAACGCCAGGGGCAGGCGGACGAGATGACCGAACGGCTGGAATTCGCGGATCTCCTTCGTCTTACCGGCGGGAGCTCTTCTGGGGGTAGCGCGCTTGGGCATGGTGACTCTCCTTTCAAATTGCGATTGGGTCAAGAACAGACAGGGTTGATGCAGGGCGGGGGAGACGATTCAGTACTCCATCAGCACATCGTCGGGAAAGCAGTAGAGCCAAGACTCCCCAGGCTCGGCGGAGGCGATGACCGGGTGTCCGCTCGCCTTCGCGTGTCGCCGGGCATGTCGGTTGGGCGATTCGTCGCAGCACCTCGTTCCACCGCACTCCTGGCAGACCCGGAGGTGGACCCAGAGGCTGCCCACCTTGACGCAGTCCTCGCAGACATGTTTGCGTGAGCGGGTCACCCGCTCGATATTGGCGATATCGGAACAAGGGGCATTAAGCATTTGGGACTCCTTCCCGTTTGTCGAGCGCGCGGTGGACCAGAGCGATGGCCGCTGATCCCTCACCGACCGCCGCAGCCACTCTCTTGAGACTGCCGCTGCGAACATCGCCGACCGCGAAGACCCCAGGCATGCTCGTCTCCAATAGGTGGGGAGGGCGGGTGAGAGGCCACGCAGACGCCCGCAGTTCGGCCTCAGACAAGTCGGGCCCTGTCTTGATGAATCCCTTGGCGTCTCGGGTGACGCAGCTTCCGACCCAGTCGGTCGCAGGCACCGCACCGGTCATGCTGAACAAGTGTCGGACGTCGTTGACTTCCGTGACTCCCGTGTCGCGATTGCGCCAGGAGATTCGTTCGAGGTGCTCGGATCCTTCAAGCTTGACCACTTCCGTCTGAGTCAGGAGAACCGTATTGGGGCTCTGCTCGATTCGTCGAAGGAGATAGCGCGACATCGTTTGGGCGGGATCCGAACGCACGAGGACGTACAGCCGTCGGACCAGAGGGGCCAGAAAGACCGCCGCCTGGCCGGCGGAGTTGCCCCCGCCCACCACCACAGCGTCCTCCCCGCGGCACGCCCTCGCCTCGATCGCGGTGGCCGCGTAGTAGATGCCCGCGCCTTCAAACCGCGCAAGATTCTCGAGTCCGAGCCGCCGGTAACTGGCGCCCGTGGCGATGACCAGAGTCCTTGCTTGAACGCGTCTTCCATCGGCGAGTCCGAGTGCGTAGGGAAGCACGTTGCAGTCCAAGCGGACTCCTTTCTCCGCGATCAGGATCTCCCCTCCGAACTTCTGCACCTGACTGTAGGCGCGTTCGGCAAGATCCTGCCCCGAGATCCCGGCAGGGAATCCGAGATAGTTCTCGATCTTCGAGCTTGAGCCCGCCTGTCCACCGGCGGCAAATGATTCGACCACCAGGACATCGAGGCCCTCAGACGCGGCATACACCGCGGCAGCAAGACCGGCGGGCCCCGCTCCGACGACGACCAGGTCGCGAAGTCTGTCGATGTCGATTTCGTCATTGAAACCGAGGCAGGTGGCCACCTCCTCGTTGCTCGGGTTACGGAATACCGTGGTGCCGCGGCAGATCAAGACCGGGACATCGTGGCTGTTGACCTTGAATCGGTCCAACAGCTCCTGAACCTCCGAGGTTTGATCCACATCGATGTGGGCGTAGGGGTGCCCGTTCCGGCCGAGGAATTCCTGCAGGCGCAGAGTATCCGCCGAGCGACCCGAGCCGATGAGAACCGCGTCGCCCAGCCCATACGCGATCAGTTCCACCCGGCGAAGTAGAAAAGCCCGCATGAAGACGTCACTCAACTCGGCGTCCGTCTGCACCAGCGCGAGGAGCTGATCCCGAGTCAGGGAGAAGACCTCTCCTGGCTCCGCCCCTTGAATCTGCACCAGAGCTCGCCGGCCGGAGAGCAGAGTTGTTTCCCCGGTGAACTGTCCCGGCCCCAGTCGGGCAATCAGAACGGGGGGAGCCGCACCGGCCGGTTGGACGACTTCGATTCGTCCCGAAGTGACGACGAGGCAGCGCGCGGGAGCCTGGCCTTCGGGCACGATGACCTCTGCGACCCCGAACGACTGCGGCGTGCCATGCGCGCGCACCCGGGCGAGTTGTGCTGCGGTCAGGATGGGAAACGGCGTATCCACCGGGTTGGCGCGGTCGAGAGGTACGGCGTGAGTGAATGGGTCCATCGATCAAGCCGCCGGCTGTTCACCACGATTCGCGATATGGCCCTCTGCCCATGAGAGCGCGTAGTCGGCAACTGCCTCCCAACCGTTCTGTGCGACGAGCAGATGGGACCGCCCCGGGAATTCCTTGTATTCGGTCACCGCGGTCGAACCCTTGTACATCTTGAAATTGATGCGATTGATCAGCGCCGGAACCAGGTTGTCCGAACCACCGGCGATCAAAAGCAGCGGCGCTCTTCGGTTGTTCGAGTGATCCACTTGGTTTGCGGCGTGGAAGCTGAAGTTGCCCGAGGCCACTTCGAAGAGAGGGCGGCCGGGGCCAGGCACCGCGTCCTCCTCGTAGGCGGCCCGCGCCTCCTTCTCGCTCATCACGTTCGCGAAGGCATACTTGAACTGCTCGAAAGTGAGCATGACCGTGCGGCCATAGTTGAAGGGGTTGAGCAACACCGGGGCGGCGGCCCGCAGCGCGCTGAAGGGCAGGCGATAGACGCCCTTGGGGGCCGCGGCGTCGATCGCTACCCCGGCCGCGCCCAGCCCGCGGTCGAGCAGAATTTGGGCGACGAGGCCGCCCATGGAGTGCCCGATCACGATCGGGGGGCGATCGAGTGCCCTGATTTCCGCTTCATAGTGTTCCGCCACTTCGATCAGGCCGAGACCGGCGAGAGGGGCTGGGTTGTCGCGAACCTCTTTGACGGTCGAGGCGAGGCGGGGCCACGCGGGGGCAATCACCCTGTAGCCTCGCTGTTCGTAACGGCTCTGAAATCGCTTCCAGCTGTGGGGCGTCATCCAGAGGCCGTGAATTAGAACGATCGTGTTAGTAGTCATTGTCAGCCTCTTGTCTACATCGTCAGGGTCACGAGCTTTCGTCTCCCCTCACCTGGGTCGCTTTGACTCCTGTGCAAGGCTCGGACCACCCGTAAAAGCCGCCAGGGAGCAGGGCAGCGCAGTTTCTTTGGTGATTTTTCGCGAATCTTCGCGAGTCTCCGCAGAGTTCACGAATTTTTTTCGAGGTCCGCAGTCGCTCACGGAGGTGCGCTCGCTCGCTCTTCCGCTTCAGCTAAGGAGCTGACGGATTCGCCTGGGACGTGGCGTCAGATTTGCTACCGATGTCGACACCAAGGAGAGCCAGAATGAGGGAGCCAACCAACTCAGCCGCCGAACGGACCGCAACTGCCGCCGCCGGACCTGCCGCCCACGACGCCAATCCGTTCGAGGTGTTCGACGTCGACTATCCCCCCGATGCGGCGACAGCCGCTCGGGCCTATCAGAAGTATGTCCAGCGAGGGCGCGTTGATGGACATGACGTCCAGGATTGGTTTGAGGCGCGACAGGAGCTCAAGAACGGAATGGAGGAGACCATGAATGCCGTCCTGGGCCTTTACGAAAAGGGGACCCGGTGAGGGCGGCCCCGCCGGTTCGCGGTCAATCGCCCAACCCACGCGGGGTGAAGGAGCTGCTGAAGGCGAGGCCCACACTCGAGGGTGCCGGAGTCCGCCTTCATCGGGCCTTCGGCTTTGGCTCCACCGCCGAACATGACCCCTTCCTGCTTTTAGACGACTTCAGGAACGAGCACCCGGAAGACTACGTGGCCGGGTTCCCCTGGCATCCCCATCGCGGCATCGAGACCATCACCTACGTTCTGGCCGGCGCGGTGGAACACCGGGACAGCCTGGGCAACCGGGGCAGTATCGGCGAAGCGGACATTCAGTGGATGACGGCGGGTCGAGGCATCATCCACCAGGAGATGCCCACCGGCGACCCTCAGGGGCGAATGCACGGCTTTCAGCTCTGGGCGAATCTGCCGTCGGCGCTCAAGATGACCGCGCCCCGATACCAAGACATCAAGGCCCGCGATGTGCCGAGCGTCACGGACGACGATGGCACCACCGTCCGCATCGTCTGCGGCGCATACCACGGGCGCCTGGGCCCGGTAGACGACGTGGCCACCCGGCCGATGTACTTCGATGTGTCCGTTCCCGCCGGAAAGCGGAAGTCGATCGAGGTGGAGCGCTCCAGTCAGGCCTTCGCCTACGTCTTCGAGGGCGCGGGATCGTTCGACAGCGCGTCTCCACCCGTCGCGATGTCGTCGCGTGCTCCGCGAGGGCGAGTGGTGGATAAAGGGCGCACTGCGGACAACCGCACCTTGGTCCTGTTTGATAGAGGTGACACCATAGAGGTGCAAGCGGGAGAGGAAGGGATTCGTTTTCTTCTGGCTTCAGGTCACGCGATCGGCGAGCCGGTGGCCTGGTATGGGCCGGTGGTCATGAACACCGAGGATGAACTGCGGCATGCCTTCGCTCAGCTCGACGAAGGAACGTTCCTGCGGCCCGATGCCCCGCGCTAGGACTGCTCGTCGGTTAGTACGTCCTCTTGAACCGCTGCTTGTCGATGCCGAGAGAGCGGATCCTGGACTCCAGGGTTGAGGCGGCCAGTTTGAGCTTGGCGGCCGCGCCCAAGGGGCCGGAAACGCGGCCCTGAGTGGCGGCAAGCGCCGACTCGATCATGACCTTTTCCTGATGGGTTAATTGCCCGCGAAGAGCTGGAAGTTCCGACGGGCCGGCTTCCTGGGTGCTGCCCGAGGGAAGGGTGGCCGGAACCCAGCTCTCTTCGATGGAAAGGGAGTCGGTTTCACAAAGGATGACGGCGCGCTCGATCACGTTCTGCAATTCCCGCACGTTGCCGGGCCAATCGTAGGCCTGGAGCAAGGCCAGGCTGTCCGGTTTGATGCCCCGCAGGTTCTTGCCCGCCCGAGCGGCGTAGCGGTCGGCGAAATAACTCACGAGGAGGGGGATGTCATCGGGGCGGGAACGCAAGGGCGGCATCTCGACGGGGAACACGTTCAGCCGATAGTAGAGATCCGCACGAAAGACGCCCTCCGCCACCGCCGCCTTCAGGTCGCGGTTGGTGGCGGCCACCACACGGACGTTGATGGGAATCGGGCGGCTGCCTCCCACGCGGTCGATCTCGCGCTCCTGAAGCGCGCGTAGCAAGGCGATCTGAGTCTCGGTCGGGAGGTCGCCCACTTCGTCGAGAAAGAGGGTGCCACCTTCGGCAAGCTCGAAGCGGCCGAGTTTCCTCTGGAATGCGCCGGTGAAAGCGCCCTTTTCGTGGCCGAAGAGCTCGGAAGCGATCAAGGCCTGAGGGATGGCGGCGCAATTGACGCTCACGAACAGCCGGCCGGAGCGGCGGGAACGCCGATGCATGGCTCGGGCGATGAGTTCCTTGCCTGTCCCCGTTTCTCCGGTGATGAGCACGGTCGAGTCGGTCGGCGCCACCCTGGCGACTTGAGAGAGGAGGTTGCGAAGAGGCGCGGACCGTCCCACGATCTCCTCGAACATTGACGCGCTGTCGATCTCTTCGCGGAGGACGAGGTTTTCCTTCTGAAGTTCCTCCTTCAGCTCCTGCACTTCGCCATAGAGGCGCGCATTCTCCAGCGAGATCGCGGCCTGAGAGGCCACCAGATTCAACAGGGCCAGGCGCTCAGGGGTGAAGACGTGAGAGGAGGCGTTGTTCTCCAGGTAGAGGACCCCCGAAAGCGCGTTCTGCTTCAACAGAGGAAGGCAGATGATCGACCTCGGAGCGCGCGCGGCGATGTAGGCATCGTCGGAAAAAGCGTTTGGCGTCGAGGCATCGTCGAGCACCAGGGGCGTTCGGGTCCGCACGACGTAGCGGAGAATCGAATCGGGAAGTTCGTTGGGTTCGGCGGCCCTCCCGACGAAGCGCACGGCGATGCCCTCTGGACTCGTTGAGGCTTCGGCCACGATCATCAGGCGGTCCTCGCGCTGAAGAAGAAGGTGACCTTGTTGGGCCCCCGCGTGTTGAAGGGCGATGGTCATGAGCTTGTCCACCAGCTGCTGAGTGACAATTTCTCCGGAGAGAGCCTGAGATGCCTTGACGAAGGTGGCCAGATCCAGACTGTGCCCCGAGGGCTGGTGGGGGATGACCGAATGAGACACTTGGACCGACGCGGGGCCCGTGGGCGTCCCTCCCAATCGCACCAGGAGAGCATCCGCGCCCCACTGACGGTAGGCCGTGCGCGCGCATGCGACGTACGCGTCGGCAATGCGGGTAAACCCTCGGGAGGCGTGAAAATGTGCGGCGTACTCAGCGGCGAGTCCGACGACCTGGCTGAATCCGCCCTCTTGCCCGAGCCGGATCGCGTCTTCGTATCCACGTTCAGCAGCAGCACCATCGCCTTGAAGGCGCGCGATCTCCGCGCTCACGAGAGACGCCCGAGACGCGAAGGTTTCCGGGCAATGGCGGGTCCTGGTGACCAGATGGACATGGTGCGCGGCCAGAGCGAGACGATGCTTTTCCCTGGCGTCTTGGGCGGCCTTGTCCCACGACCTTGCATGCGCGAGCGCGCTGTAGAAGTGGTGCTCGGCGATCTCCAGGAACGTGGACGTGATCCACGGGAAGCTCTCCGCTCTGGCACTCGTTTCGAGCGCTTCCGCATAGCGGCCTTCGTGCACAAGCGCCTGGGTTCGCCGCACCCAGTACCAGCAGGCCGCAAAAGCCAGACGCGGCTCCTTTAGACGGGACTCGGAGCCCGTGCGGTTCTCCCGAGGTTCGGCCTCGCCCCGGGTGTCTTCGTGATCAAGGGCGCGACCTTCTTCGGGCGAGGTCCCACGGAGGGCCCCGATGAGATCCAGCTGGCCCAGCACGCAGGCGGCCATCAATCCGAATCCCGCTTCCCGGCAAAGAGCCAAGTGACTCTCTGCGATCGAATGTGTTTCCTCGAGAGATTGTGCGGCCAGGAGTTGGTAGGAGGAAAGGTGACAGGCGCTGAAGGCGGCAAAAATGTGATCGTCGGCTTCGCGAGCCAGATCAAAAGCGCGCTGCATCAACTGAGAGGCTTCCTGCAGGGGCCGGGTCCAGGGAAGGATGTGGTAACTCACCACCGCGAAGGCTTGATAACTGAATCGCTCGAAGCCGCGGTCCACGAGCGCGAGGGCCAGTTCCCCCCATCTGAAGGTCTCCGTGTATTCGTCGAATCTCGGCCCGATGAAGGCCATGTACGCGTAGGCCACCGTCGAGACGTCACAAGATCCATGCTCCTGGCTGAGCATCGTCATCTTGAGCACCACCAACTCGTGAAGGTTCTGGTCGGAAAAGCGGGCCGCCGGCTCGACGGCGAGCAGGACCTCCATGAGAGCGAGATGCCCCGCGTCCCGCATGCGGGGCAGCTCGACCAGGGTCTCGATCGGCTTGCCGTTCAGGCATTGCCGGAGGTCTTGGTAGGCGGCGGTTACCTCCGCCTGGGCGGGATGGGAGGGCCACGGGATGCCGAACGGCCTTAAATAGGCGAGAGCCACCTCCACGGCGCGATCCATTTTGTCCATGGTGAGGTAGAGATGGATGCGTAGGCAGGTGACGGATGCGAGGTCCAGAGGCCCTACGGTTCGCTCCACCAGCTCCGCAAGGCGCCGCTCGGCGGAAGACAAATCGCCGCTGAGGAAATCGCATTCGCCGCGAAGCAGTGCGAGCGGAAATCGAAGGTCGTAGTGCGCGGCCCAGTCGCCATCTTCGAGCAGGGCCTCGCCCTCGCTCAAATGGACGAGGGCGGAGGCGTAGGCGCACGCCGACCGAGCCCGTCTGGCCGCATCCAGATTGAGACGTGCCACCCCCACGCGTTCCTCTCGCCGCGCGATGAGGGTGGCGCCGCGGCTGAACAGATGAACAACCTCAAAAATGCTTTCTTGCAGTGCCGCCTTGGGCAGGGAATCGACCAAGCGGCGGGCCATCCGAAGATGGGTCGCGGGCAGATCGGCCTCCGGGGTCAGGGCGTAGGCCGCCTCCTGAATTCGATCGTGGCAGAAGGCGTATCCGTCGTGCACCTGCTGGACCAGGCCCGCCGCTACCGGGCCGCTCATCAGCAGATGAATGTGGTCTTCGTCGCATCCGTTCACCATGGCGAGAGTCGAGGCGCTCCCGCCGCTCAGGCACGCCAGCTGGCGCAGGATCTCCTGCTCCGCGGCAGCAAGCCGAACGACATTCCCGGCGATCAGTTCCACCACATTGTCGGTGTAGCCCCGGCTGCGGATCTGTTCCACGTTCCAGGTCCAGGCGGCCGAACCAGGCTCGAAGACAAGGCCGCCGTCCGCGGCCAGGGCCATCAGGAACTGGACGGCAAAGAACGGGTTGCCGCCCGTCCTTTCATGAACCATCTCTGAAAGCGATCGCGTGTCACTTGCCTTCCGGTGCAAGGTGTCCGATATGAGCTGATGAATGTCTTCCAACGCCAGGGTGGAGAGAGCAATCTCGGAGACTCCGTCTGAGCTTCTTAGATTGTCAAGAGTGCTGGTCAGGGGATGACTTGGGCCAACCTCATTGTCGCGGTAGGCCCCGACGATCAGAAGGTGCAGTCCGGACTCCGACGCGAGCAGAGTTTGCAGGAGATCCAGAGTCGCGGGGTCGAGCCACTGCAAGTCGTCCAGGAACAAGACCAGCGGATGGTCGGGACGGGCGAGGACCCCAATAAACCGGCCGAGGGCCCGGTGAAGGCGCGCCTGCTCCTGCCCGGGCGGAAGGGCTGGAACTGTTTTTTGAGGACCGACGATCAACCCGACTTCAGGAATCACCTCGACGATAAGTTGGGCATGGGCGCCGAGCGCGCTCTGGATGTTCTGCCTCCATCGGGCCAATTCGCGGTCGGGCAGACCCAGGATCGAGCGCACGATTTCGCGGAACGCGCTCACGATCGGAGCGAACGGCGTCCCCCGCTCATACTGGTTGAATTTTCCGGAAGCGAAGCGACCGCCCAGGGGGATGACCGCCTTCAGAAGCTCGTTGACCACCGACGATTTGCCCACGCCTGAGTAGCCCGCGACGAGAACGAGAGCCTGTCTCCCGCGTTTGGTCACATTCTGAAACGCTTCAAGCAGGCTCTCGATCTCTCGGTCGCGGCCATAGAGACGTCCGGGGAAAAGCAATCGATCGGGAACATCATGCTCCGCCAACGGGAAGGAAGAGATGCGTCCGGTCGCGTCCAGTTCCAAGAGACATCGTCGCAGGTCAGTCTCGAGTCCCGCGGCTGTCTGATAGTGCTCGTCTGCGTTCTTGGCCATGAGCTTGGAAACGATGGCCGAAAGGGTCAGGGGAATAGAGCCTCTGCGCTCATGGAGGGGAACTGGGGCTTGCGCGACCTGGCAGTGAATCCATCCGATCGGGTCGGCGGCCGAGAACGGGAGACTGCCAACGAGCATCTCGTAGAAGGTCGTTCCCAAGGCATAGAGGTCGCTCCTGGAGTCGACAGACCGGTTCATCCGGCCTGTCTGCTCAGGGGACATGTAGGCGAGAGTCCCGGGGATGGTGTCAGGCGTTTCCGCCATCTGCCTCTCGCGGGCGAGGCGTGACGCGAATCCGAAGCCTGAAAGCCAGGCCTCGCCGGTGTCCCGGCGGATGAGGAGGTTCGAAGGTTTGATGTCCTTGTGGACCAGGCCCGAGGCGTGGAGCCGGGCGATGGTGGCGGACAGGCCCACTGCCGCCAGGAGGAACGGACGCAGGTCCCAGGGCTCGCCCATCAGGCTCGCGAGGATGTCCACACCAGGGTCCTCCGTCAGGAGGCCCGCCTGCCCCTCGTAGTCGACGAGGTCCAGAGGTTTCGCGGCCCATGACGAGTCAAGGAGGTTGCGGAGGCCATGGGCTCGTCGCATGTTGCCCACGCTCAGAGGCGTCGAAGCGTTCGAGCGCAGAAGCAACGCCCGCTGTCCGTTCCTCGGACTCACCCGAGACAAGGTGAAGTCACCTTCCCTCCAGAGAACGTCGAGCGCCACATCCGAGAGTTGGATCATTAATTCCGCCAAGGCGATGCGCGCCTAAGTTCCCCCACGGCGGGGGATGATACTCGTTGACGAAACCGCGATGAGCAACGATCCTCCCCGTGGACCGCGGGGTTGTCGCCGCCTGGATGCTCGCGTCGCGAGATTCCGCGACGGCTCGCGAAATCCCGTAACGAAAGGGCTATCCGGGTGTGGGGATTGGGGAGATCGGGCCACTTCCTGACTGGCCCTGGACTTGCAACCAATCCGACGAGCCGAATACCGGCAAACTTAAACCATGGAGAAATTGTCATGAACCGTGTACCCGAATCGGCGCTGGTCCTTGTGCCCGGCGGATCGCTCCTCACCCCGACGCCCGAGGAGGGACGCGCGCTCGCCCTTACATTGGCGCGCCACATGATCCACAACCTTCAACCCGATCTGGATATTCTTAAGAGCGGCCGGCCAACCTATTCCGGGAACCCCGACAGTCTCATTGCCGCCAGCCAGGTTGTCGCCATCGAATTCCAGACCATTGCCGCGGCCAATAATTATTGGCGGTGAGCGCAGGAGGTTTGATGTCACACGCGATAGCGAAGGCCGCGAAGCCCGCGGCCCGGATGATGGCCAACCGGGTGCATCGCTTCGGCCCACCGGAGGTCCTGGTCTACGAGGAGATCGAGACGCCTGATCCGGGTCCCTCACAGGTGCTCATACGCGTGCTTGCCGGCGGCGTGGGACCGTGGGATGCCTGGGTCCGGGCAGGGAAGAGCGCGGTTCCACAGCCTCTTCCCCTGATTCCTGGTTCCGACGTCGCCGGGGTGGTCGCCGCCACCGGACACGATGTCTCTGGGCTCCAGCCGGGAGACCAGGTGTTCGGGGTGACCAACGCCCGCTTCACCGGAGGCTACGCAGAATATGCCGTGGCGGAAGCGGGCATGATCGCTGTGAAACCGCCGAGCCTTGGCTTCGTGGAAGCGGCCGCTGCGCCGGTGGTGGCCGTCACCGCGGCGCAAATGCTTTTCGATCACGGCGGGCTCGGCCCCGGACAAACCGTCCTCATCCATGGAGCGGGCGGCAGCGTGGGCGCTTGCGCCGTGCAACTCGCCCTGCGCGCGGGCGCTCGAGTGATCGCCACCACGTTCCCGAGCGACATCGACTATCTGCAGAGCCTCGGCGCGACCGACGTGATCGATGCCAGTCGGACGGCGTTTGAGGAGGAGGTTCGCGACGTCGATCTCGTCCTTGACACCATCGGCGGGGCGGTGCTCGACAAGTCGCTGCGGATCGTCAGGCCCGGTGGTGTTCTGGTGTCGTCGGTGGCTTCCCCTGATCAGGAGCTGGCCCAGAAGCGCGGGATTCGCGCCGTGTTCTTTCTCGTGTCCGTGACCCGTGATCGCCTGAGCTCACTGGCCGACCTGATGGCCCGGGACCTCCTCCACGTGCGGGTCGGGGCTGTTCTGCCGCTCGCCCAGGCGCGCAAGGCTCACGAGATGCTGGAAGGCGGTCCGAGACCCGCGGGAAAGATCGTGCTGCGCCACGTCGACCCCAGGTGTTGAGCCAGGTGGCTACACCGTCTACGGGCGGCGTTCTTCGAGGGGCAAGAGCGGCCTGATCCTTAGCGGGACGCTTCGGGCAGGGGTTTCGGCGGCCTGGTGAAATCTGGGGGCCGTTCGCTCTTCAATACGAGGACGCCATCGAAGAGATGCGACCATTCGGCGCTCTGATAGCGGCCATAGCCAAGCAACCGGGATGGCAGTTTGTCGTAGGCGAGGAGTTGTCTTGCAGAAAGGTAGTTGCTCTCCGCGTCACCTCCGGCCAAGGCCATTCCTTCCAGACTGTCGGCACTTGCGGGTTCCAACGCCGTCGGCTTTCTCCCCTGGCGGCCATAGGTTCCAGAAGCCCCGACGATGCCGATGCCCTTGATCGACTTTCTGTCTTGAGGATCGAAATAGCTGGCGGTTGGCTTGGTGCCATCGTGGGGCACTCTTGGTGCGTGCACATTGGCGGTCCAGACAACTGTCTTGGTTTGTTTCGGCAGCGAGCGAAGCACGGAGGTGAGGTTCTCGTACATCAATCGATCACGCTGATTGAACGAGTCGTCGTCGGTAAATTTCACATAGCTTTGCAAACTGGTCGCGAACAAGCCGACCCTTGCATTCGCAGGCTTCACGCCGGCAGCGGCCATCCTGGCGTCGTCCAGGCAAGCGTTGAGGTCGCTCTTGAACGCAGCGCCATAAGGATGGTCATCGTCGAACTGCCATGAGGTCAGGCGGTCGATGTTGGCTCTGCACGCGCTCCGTCGCGGCTCGATCAGCACCTGGGCAATCTCGGCCCCCAGTTGCTTCTGGGTATAGATGCCGGTCGCACCACCAATCTGCCCGTCGATTCCGC
>JBDTQB010000078.1:0-16369 GCA_039932395.1 Vicinamibacteria bacterium
CGGGAAGTTTGAGGTTGCAGGCGGTGTTGAGGCTTTCCCAGAACTCGCCCTGCGACGTGGTTCCGTCGCCCGTGCTGACGAAGACCACCTCGTCGTTCTTGAAGGTCGAGCCGGCACCCGTCTTCTTCATGAAGATGCCGGCTTCGGCGCATCCCACGGCCTGCAGGAACTGCGTGCCGACAGGTGACGATTGGCTGACCACGTTCAGGCCCTTGTGGCCCCAATGAGACGGCATCTGACGCCCACCCGAGTTGGGATCGTCCTTCGCGCCGAGCGCGCCCATCATCATTTCGGTGGGCGTCATGCCGAGAGTCAGCATCAGCGCGCGGTCGCGGTAGTACGGATAGAACCAGTCGTACGAGGGACGCAGCGCCATGCCGGCCGCGACCAGGATCGCTTCGTGTCCGGCCCCGCTGATCTGGAAGAAGATCTTGTTCTGGCGCTTGAGCGCGATTTCCTTGTCGTCGATGCGCCGCGACATGTACATGATGCGATAGATCTCGCGCACCACGGTTGGGTCGAGATTGAGCGACGCGCTCTTCGACGTGGCTACGGGAGGCACCTCGAGGACGGCAGAGACGGAATCGTTCACGGGGACTTCGCTTGGCACGGGGACCTCGCTGGGCACGGGGGCCTCGCTGGGAAGGATCTGCGGCTCCATCTCGATGACCATGGGCGCGGGCTCAGGCTCATGAATGGGGGGAGGGAGAGGAACGCGGGCGACCAGGGCCGAGAGAGGGCCCGTTGGATGTTCGTCGACCAGAGTCGTGTTGAGAGAAGGAAGGATGGCCTCGGGTGGGGTCATCCACACGGACGGTTCGGGCCGGAGGTCCTGAATGGGTGCAACGTCAATCGGCTCAATATCAACCGGCTCAATATCAATCCCCGTGGGAACCTGAACGACAGGCTCGGGCGGTGCGACAGGCGCCGGTGCAGAGGGAGCAACCGCGGGAGGTGGACTCAGAATTGGAGCAGGGGGCGCTTGTTTGGCGACCATCTCGGAAAGCAGGGCGCGCGGCGCCTCGGACGTCTTGGCGTCTGCGGGACTTGAAGGCCTCACCAGGATCCGACGCTCGATCTCGCCCGTGTTGATCCCGACGATCTCCCGTTCGGGCTCGGAGGGGGCCTGAGCTTCCGCCCTGCGGTTGACGCTCGGCCGATCAATCTCACCTGTCCGCGTTGGATCATCGAAGACCGGGCGCTTGATGCCGGTCGCGAGTCGCTGTTCGTCCCGTTCGGCGGTCGCGGCCGGGTCAAGCGCGAACGGCGGAGGCACCGATTCGATGCCCGCCATGCTGCGTGAACTCAAGGCCCAGGACTGCGAGGCCGCTTTCGACAGTTCAAGGGTACTGTTCTCGGGCAGGTCGCTTGATGGTTCGGTGACGATCTCGTTTTCCACCGCACGCTGCGCCGCCATTTGCAGCATCGACGCGAAGCCGCCGCTCTCGGCGGTCGCGGGAGCGGTCTCGGGTTCCGGAGCGAGTGGTGGAGCAGGGGGCACAGGGGGGGGCGCAGACACAGCCGAACCGGCCGCGGCGGCGGCCTTCGCTTGCAGAAGGTCGGAATCTTTCACGGGCAGGAGTTCGACGGTTTCCCCCGGATTTCCTTTTCGCCCCATGTTCAGCTTGCGGCTGAGGGCGCGCGCCTCCTCCGGGGTCATGGTTCTGACCTTCGCGGGAAGCGGCCGCGGATCCATGACGACCAGGGGTTGCGCCGGAATTTCCGCGGAAGATGCCTGCCGCGCGATTTCAGCGAGGATGTCGGTTGGAAGGGTGCCTGTGATCTGGCCTTCGTGCTTTTCGACCTTGGGACGCGCTGAGAGCGATGGCGACGCGGCAGATTTGGGCGCGATGGTGCCGCCGCCCTTGTTGCGGGCCTCCACCTTGGCGACGATATCCAGGACGGAGCTCTTGTGAAGCTCGGCCGTTGAAAAATTTCGCGGAGAAAAGGGCGCTTGCGGCGGGGGGCTTGGAGGGCCATCCTTGACCCAGCCGGCCGGTTTAGGAACTCCGCCCGTCTCTCTTCCGGCCTGAGACCATTTCTCTGGCGGCTCCCATTCAAACGAGTCAGATTTTCCGACGACCGTCTTCGGCACCGCGACACTCGCCG
The DNA here is from genome assembly GCA_039932395.1 of Vicinamibacteria bacterium. Taxonomy (GTDB): domain Bacteria; phylum Acidobacteriota; class Vicinamibacteria; order Fen-336; family JAGNNV01; genus JAGNNV01. The sequence goes on from JBDTQB010000078.1 coordinate 2,110, forward strand.
GATCGACCGCGCTGTCGGTCCCGCCAGGTTTGGCGGTTTCGGTCTTGGCGTCAGGCTCCGTGAAGAAGTCCCGAACACGACCAACGACACTCTTGAAGACACTCATCGCTTGGGGGATCTATCGGGAGAACTCGTCCAGAATCACGAAGGAAACGTCGGAGACAAAGTCAAAATGAAGTGTAGCAAGCTGGCCGAACCTTCTGTCAACCGAAGCCGCGCAGGATTTTTGTCTCAATGCGCCGCGGTTTGGTCCCAGGCCGTGGGCTCCCGGGGCGAAAGTGCTGTTCTCCGATGGAAAAGACTTTTGATGCTGAAAAGACGGCGTCGATAAATGATGGAATCAACGCCAGCCGAAATGTCGTGAGCAGTTTCCAGTGAAGGCGTTTATGTTCCGCCCCCCCAGAATGAATCGAACTCTCAACTCAACCCACAAACCGGACGTCCGGCCCACGCCATGACTAAGTACAGGTCGATCTTTGCCTGCCAGGCGTGCGGCTTCCAGAGCTCGAAGTGGCTTGGCCGCTGCCCTGAATGCGGCGACTGGAACACCTTCGCCGAAGAACGGGAAGAGATTCAGAGTTCCAAGGCCTCGAAGCAGCAACGCGTTCTCTCCGAGACGATGGCGAAGCCAAAGCCTTATGACCTGGTTGATGCCGGCGATGCGCCTCGGTTTCCCTCCGGAATTGGCGAATTCGACCGCGTTCTGGGTGGCGGTATCGTTCCTGGTTCGCTGGTCCTCATTGGCGGCGAACCCGGCATTGGAAAAAGCACGTTGCTCCTTCAGGTGGCTCAGCTCCTCGCGCGCACCGGAGGCGCTGTTCTTTACGTGTCCGGCGAAGAATCAGAGCGACAGATCAAGTTGCGCGGCGATCGTCTTGGGATGGCGGGCAGCGCGCTGTTCCTGATGTCGGAGACGTCGCTTGAGAACATCCTCGAGCAGGTGGATGTACTGAAGCCCACGTCCCTGGTCATCGACTCCGTTCAGACGATCTACTCATCGAAGTTCGCATCGGCGCCCGGTTCGATCTCACAGGTTCGCGAGGTCGCCACCCAGCTGCTTTTCCTCGCCAAAGCGCGGGGGATCACCACGTTCATCATCGGCCATGTCACCAAAGACGGCTCACTCGCCGGGCCTAAATCGCTCGAGCACATCGTTGATACCGTCTTGTACTTCGAGGGGCAGAAGAACCACCATCACCGTGTGGTCCGAGCGGCGAAGAATCGGTTCGGTCCGGTCAGCGAACTGGGGGTGTTTGAGATGACGGGAGCCGGTCTGATCCCCGTCTCAAATCCGTCCGCGCTGTTCCTCTCGGAACGACTCCCGGGATCGCCCGGGTCGTCCGTGGTAGCCACGGTGGAGGGCACGCGCACCATGCTGGTCGAGGTGCAAGCCCTCGTCACCAGCGCTTCGTTCGGATCGCCGCGGCGTATGGCGTTGGGGCTCGATCGCGATCGCACCTCGTTGCTTCTCGCTGTCCTTGAGAAGCGCGCCGGTTACCCCCTGGCCGACCAGGATGTCCACGTCAGTGTGGTCGGCGGTCTTGAAGTGGAAGAGCCGGCGGTCGACCTGGGAATTGCTGCGGCCGTGATCTCGTCCTTCACGAACAAGCCCGTGCCCGAGAAGACCGCGGTTTTTGGAGAGATCGGTCTTGGTGGAGAGTTGCGCTCCGCGGGTCAAGCCGCGTTGCGTCTCCGCGAAGTGGCCCAGATGGGCTTCGAACGCTGCGTGATTCCCGCCGCCGGTGGCGCCATTTCACCCGCCGACTTCCCATCATCGCTGAAGGTTCACGCGGTCCGCACCCTCGACGAGGCGCTCCAGACCATTTTTGACTAAACTCCCGGGCTCTTCGATGAACCGAACCACGTCCAAAGAGCCGCTCTTCACCGGGCCCTTCATCACGATGTGGGTCTTCTCCTTCAGTGTGTTCGTTTCTCTGTTCATGCTGCTTCCCGTGGTGCCTTTTCAGGTTCTGGCCGAAGGCGGAACGGAGGCCCAGGCCGGGTTGTTCATGGGTCTGCTGACCTACTCCTCCGGTCTCTCCGCGCTCTTCACCGGAGCCTTGTCCGACCACATCGGCCGCCGGCGCCAGATGATGGTCTGTGCATTGGGGATCGTGACCTGTGTGCTGCTCTACGGCGTGGTGCCGAGCACACCACGGTTGATTCTGGTGACCCTGCATGGCGTCTTCTGGTCTGGCCTTCTCCTGGCGTCGTCCGCTCACATCACCAGCGTGATTCCCGCGTCGCGGCGCGCGGAGGGGCTCGGCTACTGGGGGATGGCTTCTCTCCTGGCCGTGACCATCGCGCCCACGGCTGGCTTCGCCATCTACAAACACGGCTGGTTTGCGCTGTGTCTCTCCGTCGCGGTGATGAACGTCGTAATGGGTGCGATCGCAATGTCGGTACGGGAGAGTCACGTGGGCACACCGGGCTGGCCGACGCGGCAGGAACTGCGGGGCTCGCTCAACTTCGATGTCCTGCGCGTTTCGTTCTCTCTCTTCCTGTATTCGTTTGCCTTCGGCTGCGTGACGTCTTTCTCGGCGCTGGCGGCGGACGCGCGTGGCATCGCACCTCGCGAAATCTTTCTGACCACCATGGCCTTCTCCACGTTTCTTTCAAGGCCCATTGTTTCGCCCCTCCTTGACCGACTGGGCCACGCGCGCATGTTCAAGCTCTTCGTCATGATCATTCCGTTCGCCCTGGCGCTGCTGAGCCTCGCCCACACGCGAGGGCTGATGATGCTTTCCGCGGTGATCTTCGGACTGGCCTACGGAAACTGCCATCCCGCGTTCACGGCGTACATCATGGGAAGGGTCGACGCGCGCGGCCGTGGCGGGGCCTTCGGAGGCATCCTTGCGGCCTTCGACGTGGGCATCGGGACCGGCTCGATTCTGTCCGGTATCCTGGTCCACCTCTATGGTTTTGGCGTCGCGTTCGGCGCCGCGACGGTCCTCTCCGCGTTGTCCCTGCCTTACTTCAACGCCACGCGCGCGAGATTCGAGCGGGATACCGCTCTCCACAGCGCGGCTGCATCTTCGTCCGCAATGGCTCATGCCTAGCTGCTAGCCTTAGGAGAAAGCCCTTCATGTCACACGCGACATCACCTTCAAACCGGACCCTGGCCGTGGTGTGTCTCTCGGGCGGCATGGACTCCGCGGTCTCCGCCGCAATCGCCCGCGAGACCAGCGATATCGCGGTCATGCACGCGAATTACGGGCAGCGGACGGAGACGCGCGAACTCATGAGCTTCTACAGCCTGGCTGATCACCTTGGAGTCCCGGTGTCCCGCCGTCTCGTGGTCGACTTCACGTCGCTCCGGCAGATCGGAGGAAGCAGTTTGACCGACACGAAGATCGAAGTGCGCCACGGTGAGCCCGAAGATGGTGTGATTCCCAGCTCCTACGTGCCGTTCCGCAACGCCCACCTTCTGGCCGCGGCGACGAGCTGGGCGGAAGTCATCGGCGCGACATCGATCTTCGTGGGAGCCGTGGAGGCCGACTCGTCCGGCTACCCCGACTGTCGCCCCAACTTCTTCCGCGCCTTCGCCGAGGCGATTCGCCTTGGCACCAAGCCCGATACTCACATCACCATCGAAACTCCGGTGATCGCACTGAGTAAGGCCGAGATCATCAAACGCGGGCAGGGGCTCGACGTTCCCTTTGAACTGACCTGGTCCTGTTACGAATCGAACGAGGAGGCCTGCGGCGAATGTGAGAGCTGCCGTCTGCGAGTTAACGCCTTTGAAAAGGCGGGTTTGGCCGACCCCATCCGCTATCGCGTGCGCCCAAACTCGTGAGACACTCGTCCAAAGTACCGAACAGGAGAATTCCATGAAACGCCCCATTCTGGCCCTTGCGGCCCTGCTGATTTCGTCGTCCCTGACCTTCGCCCAGACCGGTGGTGTCCGAGGCAAAGTTCAAGATGACAAGGGCGCTCCGCTCGAAGGCGCGATGGTCAAAATGGAGTACGACGGCGGGATGAACCTGAGCTTCGAGACCAAGGTCAACAAGAAAGGCGAGTTCATGCAGATTGGCCTCCGCCCGGGCGCCTGGAAGTTCACCTATACGAAAGAGGGCTATCAAACCTTCTCCTCGCCCATGCGCATCTCCCTTGGCGACGCGACTGTCCTTCCTGACGTGAAGCTGGCAAGCGGCAAGGCCGCGGCGGCCGCAGCCGCAGTGGACGACATCCAGAAGACCTTCGCGGAGGCCGTGGCGAAGATTCAGGCCAACGACTTTGATGGTGCGATCGTCGCGTTCGACGCCATCATCGTGAAGAACCCCTCTCTTCCCGAGGCCTACTACAACAAAGGCTTTGCCCAGTTCCAGAAGAAGGACTACGCCGCGTCGGAAATGACCTTGAAGAAAGCGCTTGAGGTCCGGGCTGACTACGGTGAGGCGCGCGTGCTCCTCTCAAGCGTTTACTCAGCCCAGGGCCAGAAAGAGAAGGCGCTTGAAGTGATGACCAGCGCCGGATCCACCGATCCGCGTCAGCTCTTCAATCTTGGTGTGGCACTTCTCAACAGCGGCAAGAACGACGACGCCGTGGCCGCGTTCCTCAAGGCGGAAGCGGGCGATCCGACGAACGCGGAAACCCAGTACTACCTTGCGACGGCTGCTCTCAACGCGGGGAAGACCGAGGAATGCATCACCCGTCTCGAGAAGTACCTCACCATGAACCCCAAGAATGAGCAGAACAAGGCGACCGCCACGGGCTTGCTCTCAGCACTCAAGCCGAAGAAATAAGCCGTCGTCGCATTGAGCCTCGCGGAACGTCTCGCCTCCGTTCGCTCGCGCATCACAGATGCGTCGAAGCGGGCGGGGCGTGACCCGTCCGAGGTCACGCTGGTCGCGGTCAGCAAGTTCCATCCTGTTTCGGCGATCGAAGAGGCCTACGCCGCAGGGCAGCGTTTTTTCGGTGAGAATCGGGTTCAGGAAGCCGAGGAGAAGCGGCAAGGGCTGGAAGGTTTGATCCGATCCGCCGATCCGTTGCGCCTGGAACTCATCGGTGCGCTCCAGTCGAACAAAGTACGGAAGGCTGTCGCGTCGGTGTCGCGGATTCAATCGGTGGATTCCTCTGAGTTGGGCGTTCGCGTCGGGCGCGCCGCCGTGGAGATGGGAATCGTCATGCCGGTTCTGATTCAGGTTGATCTGGCTGGGGAGGCGACGAAATCGGGCATCCCCGCCGCCGACTTGATGTCAGCTCTTGCTTCCTTGAAGGCGGTGGCCGGCCTCCGCGTCGAGGGCCTGATGGCGATTCCACCATTTCTCGAGGATGTGAACCAGGTCCGCCCGTACTTCGCGCGTCTCCGGGAGTTGAGGGACAAAGCACTCCAGAGCGGTCTTCTTGCGGGGCGCGAACTGTCGATGGGGATGAGCCACGACTTCGAAGTAGCAATTGAAGAGGGCGCCACCCTCATTCGCGTGGGCACGGCCATCTTCGGAGAGCGGCCTCCGAAGAGCGTCTGATCCCCGCGGCCGCGTTCTTTAGTGGACCCAGCCGGAGCCGTTGGAGCCGCGGTCGGAATCCTTGTTCCAGCCGCCCTCCATCACCTTCAATCCTGGATTGGATCGCTTGGGTGAGACCAGCTTGTTCACGCGCCACCGCGCACGCAAGATCGTCCCGCCCACGATGTAGGCGTACATCATTCCCATGGCGAGGAAGTGGGGGACGAAGTTGGAGAAGCCGTACATGACTGCGAAGAGCACCGTCAGTCCTACTGTGGCGTAAAGAAGATTGCGACCTGCGGCTGGGAGGACGAACATGAACAGGATGGTACGGCTCGGAAAGAGCAGCGCCCATGCGACGGCGAGCGCATTGGCCAGCGGCCATATTGAGAGATATTGCGTGCGGTAAACGTCGTCCCATGCGAGGCCGATCAGGCAGGTGAGCAGACCGGCGGTGGCGCCCACGCCCAGGCACACTGCGAGATACCGGCGACCACCCCAGGAGGCCGCGAGGTCTCGCCCGAAGAAGCCAAGCATCAGCGATCCGAAGATAAGACCCTGCCCATCGAGTTCAAAGAAGGGCCAGGAGAGAAGTCGCCAGAGCTGGCCGCGGACCACGAGGGCCGGCGACAAGGTCGACAGGCTGAGCACCGGTGCGCCGAGCCGGGCCGAGAAAGCCAGGAGCGCGCTGCCCAGGATAACGAAGCCGACCAGGGCGAGTGTCGCGAGGGGCATGCTCTGGCCCAGGAAGGCCACGGGCCGGTTCAGAATCGATCGTCTCATCAAGTTCGATGGTATCGCGACCGGCTTCACGCGCAGTAGGCTCAGCCACGCACCATGAGCCACGAACTTCCCGAAGCCGACCTCATCGTGCGGAACATCGGCGTGCTTGCCACGATGCGCGGGCCCCGTCCGCGCCTGGGCGCCGACCTTCGCGACCCTGGCCTCGAAGAGAACATGATGATCGCCGCCTACCGCGGCCGCTTTGTCTGCATCGCACCAGATGCGGATCTTGCGCGAAGCGTTCGCGTGACGACGGATGCGGTCGAAATCGACGCTCGCGGCGCGGCCGTGATTCCGGGCTTCGTGGACGCCCACACTCATCTCGCCTACGCAGGTGATCGAGACGATGAAATCCGGGCGCGGCTTTCAGGTGCGACCTATGAGCAGATCTCCGCGCAGGGTGGAGGCATCGTTAAGACCGTGTCCGCGACTCGCGCGGCGACCGTCGGGGCCCTCACCAGCATCGTCAAGACCCGGCTCGATCGCCTTCTCGCCCTGGGCACAACCACCGCTGAGGTGAAGAGCGGCTACGGCCTTTCAATTGACGCCGAGAAGGCGTCACTGGAAGCCATCACCGCCGCGGCAAGTCAGCATCCGGTTCGCGTGATTCGCACCTATTTGGGCGCGCACGAGGTCCCGCTTGATCGCCGGACCGATCGTGAGGCCTACATCGCAGAACTGATCGATCAGGCGATTCCTGAAATCGCCCGGCTTGGACTCGCGGAGTTCGCCGATATTTTTTGCGAACGCGGCGTGTTCACGATTGATGAAAGTCGGCGCATTCTCCACGCAGCTTCCAGCGCCGGACTTGCGCTTCGCCTCCACGCGGATGAGTTCGCCGACACCGGAGGAGCTGCACTCGCCGCGGAACTGAGCGCTCGATCCGCCGATCATTTGATTCAGGCGTCCGACGAGGGAATCGCGGCGATGGCGAAAGCAGGCGTGGTCGCCACGCTGCTCCCCACTGCATCGTTCTTTCTCAAACTGGGCAGGTTTGCCCCCGCTCGGAAGATGATCGACGCGGGTGTCGCGATCGCACTCGGGTCCGATACAAACCCTGGCGGAGGACTCTCTTCATCCATGCCTTTCGCCATGACCGTCGCCTGTTTTGGGATGGGACTTTCGCTCGAAGAGGCTTTGTCGGCCGCGACCATCGGCGGTGCGATGAGCGTCGGGCTGGAAAACGAAGTTGGCAGTATCGAAGTCGGAAAGCGCGCTGACTTATTGATTCTCAAGGGCGACCGACTACTTGATTTGGTCCGAGTGGGAGAGAACCCGATCGCTCGCGTGGTGGCGGCGGGACGCCTGGCTGAGGGGTGAGGCGTTTGGGCCTACGCTTTGCCGGAGAGAAGCAAGGCGCCCATGATGAGGAAGCCGACGCCGGCCACGCGCTTTAGCCAGATCGGTGAAATCACCCGCGTGACCGCCTCCCCGAACAACACACCAAGTGCGGTGGTCGCGATCAAGGCCAGCGAAGCTCCGACAAAGACGGCCAGCCGCGGCTTGCCTCCGGCCACAAGCGCCATGGTGGCGAGCTGAGTCTTGTCGCCGAGTTCAGCGATAAACACCAAAGAAAAAACCGAAGCGACCAGTCGAAGATCCATGCGGAGGATTTTCGCTGATCGCCTCGGTTGGAGGTGACGCCTTTGAGAACTGCGCTCTAGAAGTTCGCGCGCAGCTGAAGTTCGATGCGACGATTGCCCGCTTCGCTCCCGCCACCACCACCGAATCCGTTGAAGAATCCGGCGAGTGACTTCGATTGTCCGAAGTCTGGTGACGAAAGGTTGCCGATCGGCGTGCCGGCGTTGACGCGATTGAGAACGTTTGAGGCGTTGATGGAGATGGAGAGAGTCGGGCCGCCGCCACCTCCGCCGCCGAATCCGCCGAATCCGCGTCCTCCACCACCCATGCCCATCGGAGGGCCGCCACCTCCGTGCATATCGCCGCCCCCGCCACCGGGGCCGCCGCCTGTAGGCGTTCCACCCGTGGGGGCCGCCGTCTTCACTTTCTTGAGCGGGATCGACTTGGAGAGGCGCACCGAAAGGCTCGCGAAGCCGGGAGCCTGTGCGTAGTTACGCGGGATGAGCTGACCCACGCCGGTCGGGTTGAGGAAACCGTAGTCCGTTTCGATGACGCCCGCCTGCCCGGCCACACCAAAGCTCGGACGGTCGGTGAAGACGGTGTCGCCATTGAGGTCGCGACCGGTGGTGATGTTGTAGGGGCGTCCGCTCGAGACGATCAGCATCGGACTGATGTTGATGCCCCAGCGTGCCTTGAGGTTGCCGCCCGCGGTGACGCGCTGGCGCACGTCGGACGAGGAACGGCTGAAGTCAGCCTCGAGGTCGTTCGGGTTCGCGGGGAAGCTGCCCGCGCCGTCCGTATCGGACTTCGCCCAGCCGATGAAGTAGCGAATGAAAATCGTTCCGCGGGAGTTGCGACCGGGACGCGTGTTCAGGCCGGTGACGATCTGGAACTGACGGTTGCGGCCGGTGGTCTCGTACTGATACACGGCCCCTGGGACGCTGAGCGGCCGCGTGCCGTCAGCGAGCAGCGCGTTGATGTTGCGCGAGCGGAGCTGGTTGTCGCCGCGCGACGCGATCAGGGTCAGGGAGCCGGTGAAGCGACCGAGTTGATCTTCGAGGGAGAGCGAACCCTGAACGGTCCGCGGCGCGCGCGTGTCGTCGCCGACCACACGGGTGTTCTGAGGCTGCGAGAAGTTGTTCAGCGTGACCACGGTTGGAGTGCTCACCACCGCGGTGCTCGAAACCTTGATGGTGTCGAGGATTGTCGGGTCAGTCACCAGGTACTGAACACGTCCCCCGCCGAGATAGCGGTTCGCATCGAGGGTGAGGCCGCTGTCGACGCGGTCATAGAAGACGCCGATGCCGCCGCGCGTCACCGTCTTCGGGGTGCGGCCGTCCTTGTTCATCCTCAGCGAATAAGCGAAGGAGGCGCGGGGTGCGAGATCGAGGCGGCTCTTGATGTTGTCCTGCCACTCACCGCGCAGGCCCAGGCCGAACACGAGACGATCCGACTTCTTCCAGTCATCGTTCAAGAACACGCCGACGTCGGTCTGCGAGACATCCGCGAGCGGGTTGCCGCCGGCGACCACGAACTGAGTGGCGCCGCCGCCGAGGAGGCGGATCTGGGCGGGGGAGAGCCCGCGAGACTGGAGCACCAGGGTCCGCTGGAAACGATCGAGGCTGGTGAGCGGAATGATGTTGGTGTTGCCGGCGATCGGATTGAAGTTGGCGTCAAGTTCTGGACCGGTGCCGCCTGCGAAGGTGACAACGCCCGCGAAGTTGCTTCGCGAGTCCTCATTGGTGGTGTTGCGGCGCACGCGGAAGCCGCTGCGGAAAGCATGCGTCTTGGTCGCCCAAGACAACGTGTCGGTCAACTCGAAGCGCGAACCATCCGTCACCGAATTGCCGACCGCGGCGCCGCCGCCCGAAAAAGCGCCCTGAAGGACGAGGCCGGTGGAGGCGTCGGTTGCGTTCTGGGAGCGGCTGTTCTTGTTGAAACGAAGGCGGACCTCGTTGATCTTCTTGCCCAGGATCGAATTGAAAGTGCTGTCGAGGTTGTTCTCGAAGGTCTTCGAGTCAACACCACGAGACGCCAGGACATCGGTGCCGATACCGCCGCCCTTAGAAGTGTTCTCGGAATGCGAGTACTTCACGGTGAGCGCGTGTTTGGCGTTGATCTGCCAGTCGATGCGCGGTTCGAAAGAGGACCGGCTGGACGGTCGGGTCACCGTTTGCGCGAAGTCAATCTGCTGGAGATTCGAATCCAGGATGGTCGTTGAGATTGTTGAGTTCTCATCGGAACTCCGATAGTCGGAATCGAAGGAGAACGATGCCTTGCCCTTGGCGATCGGACCGGCGAACCCAAGTGAGTAGTCCTCACGCTGATAGGGAGGCTTGTTCTTCGCGTAGGGATTGCGCGTGTTGAGCGCGGCGTTGTTGAAGCGGAGGGAACCATTGCCGCGATAGGTATCGGTGCCCGGCTTTGTGATGATCTCAATGCGACCGAAACCCATGCGATCGAATTCGGACGAGAACGGATTCGAGTTCATGCGGATCTCGCGGATCGACGCCTTGCTCGGAACGCGTCCGCCGGTGAAGCCGTCGATAAAGATCTGGCCGCCGTTAGGTCCGCCGGAGTTGCCGGCCATGGCCTGAAGAGCCGCGGCGAGTTCGTCGGGATCGTCGGGGAGGGATTCGAGATCCTCGCCCTTCAACACCAAGGCACCCGCGTTCTGCGACGCGTCCAGGCTGACCGCGGAAGCCTGCTCTTCGACCGTCACGGCCTCCGAGAGGGCGACTTCGAGCTTGATCTCCTGAACGTTTGGAGTGCCCGGCTTCAGCTCGATGTTGGCCGCGGCGTACGCCACGAAGCCGACCTTCTCGGCCGTAACAACGTAGAAGCCTTCCGGAACGCTGATGCGGAACTTACCTTCCTTGTCGCTGGTGACGATCTTTTCCGCCGAACCGGTCAGCGTGATCTTGACGCCGGACAGGGTGGCGCCGGTCTGGTCAACGATGCGTCCTTCCATGATCGCGTCGGCGACGAGATCGGCATCCGTAGCGCGCGCGGATGGGGTCAGGGCGAGAAGGCCGAGAGCCGCGCAGGCCGCGACCAGCCTGAAGCGATGTTTGAGCCGGGGAAGGAAACTGAGGGAAATCATGTTCTACCGATCTGTGGTTCTTGTGACTGAGGAAAACGAACTGTTTGGGAAGTTGAAGTTCTGGAAAGCTACTGACCGCCGAGGCCACCATCGAGGAGGCCTGCCGGCATACCGACATCGACGCCGCCGGAGCGGTTGGCCCGCGAAGCGAACACTTCGATGCCCGCAAGCACGTTGAACGCGATCGCGTGACCGTTCGCATCGACCTTGCCGACCACCGCGCCGACCCAGTCGTCTTTCTTGAGATCAGCCATCGTGATGGTGGGCATGCGGTCGACCATGTCGGTCAGGCTGCGTCCTCCGCTTTGGGGACCGCCAGGACGGCCGCCGCCGCCCATCGCACCCGCGGGACGGTTGCCGCCGCCCGAAGGAGGCCCTCCGGCTTGTGCGCCAGCAGGGCGATTTCCGCCGCCAGTGGCACCCGCATCCGCGCCCGGACCGCGTCCGCCGAACCGACCAGCGCCCCCCGCCGCTCCGCCGCCCGACATCATCGCCATCATGGCGCCCATCTCGGCGGGAATCTTGCGAACGGTTCCCCCCGCGACGAGGGTGAGCGTGAACTTCTGATTGGACTCGAGATCCTTGACGCTCAGTTCGCCGGTCGCGAGGTCGACCTTTTCGATGGAGAGAGCGCGCGTTTTAAACGAACCGAAGACCACGCGATCGGCGGTGGCTTTCGTACCGTCGGCGGACTTCGTGCCGAGGAAACGGAGCTGATCGCCCTCGGCCATGTCCGCGATCTTCGCGGGCTTCGCGTCAGCGAACTTCGCCGACGTATCCAGATAGCGATGAACGGTTGCCTTCGAGGCATCCACCACAAGCATCGGAGGAGGAGGCGGCGTCGCTCCTTCGGCCGCGCCAGGCGCTGCGGCCGGGGAATTGAGCCTTATCGTGAATTCGTTGCCGGCGGGATTCGTCGAGGTCACGGTTCCCAGGATCGCGCGCTCGCGCCAGGCCTTCTGGTCGTTGGCATCACGAGTCGCAAGATCCGTCTTTGCCATGACAACTACGCGAAGCGCCCCATCGACGCGCGTGTCGGTTTTGGCTCCGCCGCGCACGAGAACGCGATCGCCGACGGTGATTCCGTCGAAGGCGATGGTCGCGGCGTTCTGCAGGGAGGTCTCGCCCGGCGCCACCTTCATGACCGTCCCTTTTTCATGAAGCACGACGGTCAGTTCGCCGGCGCCTTCTGGCTTGATCTTGAGGGTCCGGGCCGCCGCATCGAGGGACTCGACCTGGCCGAGAACGCTCACTGGAGTGGGGGCTACGGCCGGGGTCTGAGCCCCTGCCAAGGGCGCTCCCACGCAAGCCACGGTCGCCATCGATACGAGCCAGGACTTCAGATTTGTCTTCACGCGAACTCTCCACAAGAAACGGCGTTCTGAACGAAACAGCGGAATCCAGTCTGGCAGCCGCGTCTTAAGTAACTATTAAGATTGGCTTTGCGTCCGATTGGCGCCGGGTCGGCAGACGTATCCTGAAGGACACAATCCATCCAACAACTTAGACCTCGCTGCTCCGCCTTGGGTTGAGGCAAAACTTAAGACGAATTTTCCCATGAAACGTTCCCGCTCCTCGTGACATGATCTCCGCCCGATGAGCCATTCAGAACGCTATGACGCCATGCTCCAAAGGGTCGAAGCTCTTTACGAGCGCAACCGCCAAAGAGGCACCGCCGCGTGGTGCGGTCACGATTACGACTTTGTCTGCCCGTCGACCGGAACCTATCCGTTTCAGTGGTTCTGGGATTCTTGTTTCCACGCCATTGTTCTGGCGCGTTATGACATGGTTCGGGCTCGGTCCGAGATCCGCAGCCTGCTTCAGAACCAGCCCGATGATGGTTTCGTCGGCCACGTCACGTTCTGGCAACGCGAAGCCTTCGAAGAAATGCTGAAGGAATATTCGATCGCGTATCGAACTCCCTATCTTTCTGACTGCATTCAGCCGCCGCTGCTCGCGGAGGCGCTCTTCGCCATTACAAGAGGAGAAGGCGGCCAAGAAGTTCTGAACGACCTTCTTCCCAAGGTTCAGAAGTACTACGACTGGCTCGACCGCATGCGCGATCCGGACCGCGATGGCTTGATCGCGATCCTTCAGCCGGATGAATCCGGTCTTGATCACATTCCCAAGTACGACAAATACCTCGGCGTCGCCATTCCGAATCGCGATGAGTTCACTCTGGCCTGGCAGCGCGCCGTGGGTTCGTACGCCGAGATGCAACGCGACCACGACAAGATGTTCGAGGCCGATCGTTTTGTGGTCGAGGATGTTCTCGTCAATACGATCTACGCCGAGAACCAGCGCGTGCTGGCCGAGCTTCATGAAGAAGCGGGCGACCAGGCGAGTGCTGCGACGATGCACGCGCGCGCCGCGAAGACGGTCGATGCGCTGGTCAAGAAATGCTGGGATTCGAAGACCGGATTGTTCTTCGACCTCGCGGGCAAGCGAGAGGAGCAGCTCAACGTCAGCACCGTCACGTCGCTGATGCCGATCCTTTTGCCGGATCTTCCGCGCGACATGGTGGAAGCGCTGGCGCGCCACATCGCCGATCCCAAAGAATACGCAGCGGCTTACCCGATCCCCTCCGCCGCGCTCAACGAACCTCTTTATATGAAGGCGTCCGATGATCATCCGGAGATCGACTCGAAGCTTCTCTGGCGCGGGCCGAGCTGGATCAATACCAACTGGTACATCGCGCGCGGACTGCGTCGTCATGGCTTTGTCGATCTCGCCCGCACCATTGAAGACAAGTCGGCCGAGCTGATCGAGAAAGGCGGCTTCCGCGAGTACTACGATCCCTACGATGGTGATGGCTTCGGCGCTCACGCTTTCTCATGGACCGCGCTGGTGCTCAATATGCTGGCGGATCACGAAGGCGTGGCTTAGACGCACGTGACCAAGGCGCAGCGTCGAATGACGTCGATCCCGGCCTTCGCCGGAATGAAGACCTTTCCGGCGCGCCTTCGAGCGACGATCGTCTCGATCGCGGCCTTGTTTGTTCTCGGAGCGCTGACGCCGAGCGCCGAGTCGGCCGAGCCTGTTGTTCAGGTTCTCAAAGCCCACTTCACTCAGAAGCAGCAGCAGACCGAGCGCTACGTCTACGTTCCCTTTGAAGTACCCGCCGGTGTGACGCGCATCGACATCGACTTCAAGTATCAAAAGACCGAAGAGAACGTCATTGATCTTGGGTTGATGGAACCGGGCTCCACGGCACTCCACACGAAGGCGTTTCGGGGTTGGAGCGGTGGCGAGCGGACTTCGATCTTCGTGAGTTCATCAGACGCGACCCCAGGTTATTGGCCGGGGCCGATCCTTGCGGGGACGTGGCGTGTAGCCCTTGGTCTCT
>JBDTQB010000079.1:0-16239 GCA_039932395.1 Vicinamibacteria bacterium
TCCGGGATGCATCGGCGGCGAATTATGTGCTGTATTTCTGTTACGGGACACTAGTGTCCCTCGTCGCTGGCTTCAGGTTGTGCGACCCGCCGAATTCGTTTCAGAAATGAGTGTTATGGTCTCGCCATGCCCGCTGTGAAAAATCTCATTCGGCCGTGCTCTGCCTTGACGTTGACGATCCTCTCGTCCGTGCTTGTTCTGAGCGGACCGGTGCCCGTTTTCGCCTTTGCCGCACCCGCGGCGCAAGCGTCTCCCATGGCATCGTCCGCCAGCCGCCCCATGCTTTCCGCACGCCTGAGCCGGTGGGAGAGTGAGCCGATGAAGAAGCGCAAAGGACCGAAGGGCTTCGATCTGGCCTTTCAGCTCGTGGGGTCAAGGTTTGATGGAGCCTTCGGGGTCGAAGGCTTGCCGCAGCTGGTGCCTGAGGGCGAAGCCTTTGACGCGCAGCTCAAGCTCACCAACCTCGGCCTAAAGAAAAACCTCCGGGTTTCGTCGGTGACCGTCACGGGTGACGGTCTCACCCTCACCACCGAGATCTTGATCAAGCAGGTTGATCCCAAGACATCGCAGCCGGTTGCGAGCTTCAAGGTTCCTCCGCAGTCGTTCGCGGGTTCGTCCTTTTTGATCACGGTGGTGCTGAGCAACGGCGACCGACACAAGGCGACGCTCACCTTCGCGCGCCCGTCCTAAAGGCCACGCCCCTTAAACCTCGCGAACCCCTCATCCAACAGGCGTGTCGACGCCGAGTCGCGAAGTAAGATCGCGCCTCGCACGTGACCTTGAATAGCCCCCGTCCCCGTGTCGTCGTGCTTGGCGGAGGCCTTTCCGGAGTGGCCACGGCGTATGCCCTGGCCCGAACCCAGGCGTTTGATGTCACCGTGGTCGAGCGCGGTCCGGCCCTTGGGGGGCTCGCGGGCAGTTTCGAGAGGGACGGCCATTTCTATCCGCTTGGCTATCACCACATCCTTCATCGCGATCACACCCTCCTTTTCTTCCTGAACAAGATCGGCGCTCTCTCAAGCGTCGAGTGGCGCCGGATCCGCATGCTCTTCAGGGTCAAAGGCAGGCTCTATAACCTGGCGGATCCCGTCGATTTTCTGCGTTTCCCGATGGCTTTCTCCGACAAGCTGCGTTTCGTGGCGATGATGGTTCGGGCCTTTGGCAAGAGCGACTGGGGGGACTGGCAGGAGAAGAGCGCGGTGGACCTTCTCGATTCCTGGTCAAGCGCCGGGGTGCGCGAGGCTTTGTTCGAGCCGCTGACTCAGCTCAAGTTTCAGCTTCCTTGCGAGGACGTCAGCGGAGCTTGGCTTGGCGCGCGTCTTCATCACCGCGAAGGGTCGGCACCTCTCGGCTACATCCCGGGCGCCAACTGGACGAAGGTCCTGTGCGAAGGCGTCACGAAGCTCGTGGCTGATCTTGGCGTCACCATCCGGACGTCGACATCGGTGACCGGTTTGTCGCGTTCTGCGGACAAGGTCCGCGCGGTTGAGCTGGCGAGCGGAGAAATCATCGAGGCCGATCTCATCATCAGCACGGTGCCCACGGAGATCTTCCTGAACCTCGTCCCGGAGGAGACGACTCCGCAGATCGCCGACATCCGTTATTCGGCGCTCATCTCCGTGATCTGCGCCTCGAAGAAAAGGATCGAGCCGGATTTTTACTGGATGAACCTGGCTTCACTCGATCGCGCCGCCTGCGGCGTGTTTCTGCTGAACTCGCTCAACCCAAGCATCGGCGCTCCCGGAGACTCGTGCGTCAACTTTGTGACGCATCTCAACAGCCGCACGAAAGACTTCTTTAAGAAGTCCGACGCTGAGCTGCTGGACGCCTATCTGGAAGACTTCCGCGCGATCTTTGGGTTCGATCTCGAACCCTTCTGGACCAATGTGGCGCGCGTTCCGATGTACTCGCCGGTGTTCACCAAGGGATATCGGAACCCGCCGCCGCGCTCAACCCGCTTTTCGAACGTGTATTTCGCCGGCAACTACCGGACCTTTCCGTCCATCGTTTCAACGGGCACGGCACTTCTGTCTGGTCTGCAGACCGCGGAAGTGATCCTCAAGGACTGCGGCCTTCCGGAGGGGCTGGCTGAGGCGGCGCGCTCGTTCCGCGACTGAGGACCGAGCCTACGTGCTCTTCGTCCAGGCCTTCTCCAAGGCGCGGATCGCGTTGCCGCCAAGGATGCCGCTGATGTCGGCGTCCTTGTAGCCACGACGGATCAAGCCCTCGGTGAGATCGAACATCCTCTTCGGATGATTGAGTCCCTTGACCGTGATCGCCCCGTCGGTATCTTCGTGATACTGATAGCGGGAGAAGTTGGGCTGCGACCGCGGATTCATGCCGCCGCCAATCGGATTCGGATTGCCGACCACGTCGAGGTCGCTGCCCACGCCGACGTGCTCCACGCCGACCAGCTTCGCGACGTAGTCGAAGTGGTCCAGGACATGTTCGATGGTCACGGGTTCCTCGCCTCGATCCATAAAGCGGATGTAGGCGATGCCCATCACACCGCCCGTCTTCGCCATCTTGCGTATCGCTTCGTCGGTCTTGCAGCGGAGATGGCCTGGGATCAGAGCGCGCGCGGTCGCGTGGGTGAAGATGACGGTCTTCTTCGCCGCATCGAGCGCGTCGAGGGTCGTCTGGTCTCCGCAGTGCGAGACGTCGACGGCCATGCCGACGTTCTGCATGCGCTCCATGATGGACAGGCCGAAGACGGAGAGTCCGCCGTCCCGTTGTTCGAGGAAACCGCTTCCGATCTTGTTGTTGAAGTTGTAGGTCAGCTGCGAGATGCGCTGACCGAGGCCGTGGAACGTGTCGACATCGGTGGGCGAGCGGAAGTGGAGTGAATCCTGGAATGACAACAGGATGCCGAGTTTTCCGGTGGCACGAGCGCGCGCGAAGTCGGAGATGTCGTCGATGCGGGTGAACCAGTCCGGGTACGCGGCGAGGAACCCGTTCCACTCGGCGAAGAACTTCACGCCTTCCTCGTAGGACGGCGCCCCGTGGCCGAGAGCCAGCGCGTTCATGCCGGTGCCTTTGTAGACCGCCCAGTCGGCGGCGGTGAAGCTGCCGGGCTCGCGGAGGAAGCGCTCGCTGCGAGGCGGCTTGTCGGCGTAGTCGGCGAATCGGAACTGATTGAGCAGGTCCACCACCGTCGACTCCTCCATCAGGCGGATCGCGCGGGCGGAGTACGTCGTGGCGGACTGTGCGAACACGGTGTAGCGGCCGCGCAGAACGGAAGGAGCAACGAACGCGGCGGCCGCGGTGGTTGCGAGCGCCTCCAGCGCGCGTCGTCGTGTGGGCTGGGTGCGGAGAGAGAGAGTCTTCATCGAATGATCCTCATTTCGCGGGGATACGGGCAACCTGCTGAACGATGCGCCCATCCTTGATGACGTAGCGGATGCGCTTCGTGTTGCGGATGTCTTCGGCAGGGTTCG
The DNA here is from genome assembly GCA_039932395.1 of Vicinamibacteria bacterium. Taxonomy (GTDB): domain Bacteria; phylum Acidobacteriota; class Vicinamibacteria; order Fen-336; family JAGNNV01; genus JAGNNV01. Next base: position 3,438 of record JBDTQB010000079.1, read on the forward strand.
CGTCGAGAAGGACGATGTCGGCGGCCTGGCCCGCCACAAGCGTGCCGCGCGTCGCATCGATCCCGATGGCCTGAGCCGCCCCGTGGGTCGCGGACACGAGTGCCTGCATCGGGGTCAGGCCCGCCGCGACTTCCGCCTCGAGTTCCTTGTGAAGCATCGGTAAGTCGTCGTTGCCCTGGATCATGCTGTCCGTTCCTGCCGCGATGATGACGCCCATTTCCTGAGCGCGCCGGGTGACGGTATTCATCCAGGGAGTTCGAACGGCGGCCATGTCGTCCTTGGCTGGACCTTCGGCAAAGATCCAGAGCGTCGGGTTGAGGGCGGTGCCCGCGTCCTTCATCGACAGAAGCAGCTTCGTCATGACTGGTCCCTCTGCAGGGACGCCCGCGTAGTCACCGCGTGCGCGCTTCTTAAACTCGACGCTCGGCGGGCTTCCTTCCCATACGAGGTAGGGCGTGTGAGCGAGCATCTTCGCGCCGGCCGTGACGAGATCGCTCGGTTTGGCGGGGAAAGTGGTGGCGTGGGCGATGATGCGTATGTTCTGACGCTTCGCTTCGGCGCCGATGCGCGCGACAGTGTCCGCATCGAGTGCGGCGTAAAGTTTGATGGCGCGAGCGCCTAGGCCTTTGGCTTCGGCCACCGCGCGTATGAGGTCGGTGTCGTGGTTGATCTCGCGATTCCATGGCGCCTCACCCGGCTTGTAGCCCCGGGACGCTGCGATGACGCGGGGATCGCTGAAAAAAGCCGGACCCGCCATGAGCGAGACGTACTCGATGGTGGGTGAGTCGATCTCCGCAGTGAACGCCGCGCGCGAGAGATGGCTGGTGTCGCGCACATCGCCCGCCATATCAAAAACCGTGGTGACGCCGCCCTGCAGCACGCGCTTCAGGCGATCGACGCTCTGAGTCCACGGCATTCCAGAGATGTGAACGTGAGCATCCATCAGACCCGGAATCGCGAACAGGCCGTCGCCGTTGATCACCAGGTCGGCCGCCGGCTCATCCCCCGCTCGCACGATGGACGTGATCTTGCCGCCGGTCACCACAAGACTCTGGCCCGCGCGAGCCGGCGAGCCCGTGCCATCGACCACGCTCACATTGCGGATGACGAGATCGGCCGCGGGCGACGTTCGCGCGGTCAGGACGAGCACGGCGCCGAGAACGATCAGGATCGAACGCTTCATGAGTCCCTCAAAATGAGGCGCGATCCGCCCCGTTAGCCGATGCGAAGCTCGGTCTTGATCTGTTCGATGCGGCTCTGGATGTCGCCCCGGTCCATGTCCTTGTACTTCTGGGGCAGCAAGTCACGGCTGGTGGATTCGAGCACGGCGCAAAGAATCTGCATCTCACGTTCGCGCGAGTTGGTCGGAGGAATGAAGTCGGCAAAGACTTTGGCGAGATGCGCTGCCGACACCTCGGACACGCCTTCGGCCTCGGCTTCGAGCGTGGCGCGCACGAGCACGGCCTCGAGGTCGGAGCCCGACAGGCCCATCAGCTCCTTAGGGCCGGCCACCGCGGAGATGTCGTTGACCGAAGTCTTGATGCCGAGCTTCTTGAGCATCACGCGATAGATCTCGTCGTACTCGGCGGGCGTCTCGGGATAGAAAAGCGGAACGTGCTCTTCGGCCCGCCCCTGGCGCTTCAAGTCGATAGGCAGCAGATCGGGGCGGCAGGTGATGAGGAACCAGAGGATCTTCCCGCGATTGCGCGTATCGCCCATGAAGGCCGCGATCTGCGCGAAGACGCGGTTCTGGGTTCCAGAGTCGCCCCCCGCGTCGCGATTGCCGAGCGCCGCGTCGGCTTCGTCGATGATCACGCCGACCGGCGTCAACGACGAGAGGATCTTGAGGATGCGTTCGAGGTTCGCTTCGGTGGAGCCGACCCACATCGAACGGAAGTTCTTGAGCTTCACGCACGGGAATCCGATTTCGTTGGCGAAGCATTCGACCAGAAATGTCTTGGCACTGCCGACGGGACCGCAGATCAGATAGCCCATGGGGACCGCGGCCGGATTGCCGCGTGCGATGGCACGAGCGGCGCGTCGCAGACGTTCCTTGACCGCGGGCATGCCCGCCACCATCGAGAGGTCGTACTTCGGCTCGACGTATTCCAGAAGGCCGAGACCTTCCGTCTCGATGACTTCCTTCTTGATGCGACGGACTTCGTCACGCGTGATCTTCGTGGCGCCTGCGTCGGCGCCATCGAGGATCTGGCCGAGCTGAACCCGCGTCATGCCCGCGGTGAGTTCGGCCAGGCGGGGCGGCTCCAACTCGCACATCTTCGTGTACCACTCCGGACTGCGCACGGTGGTGAGGTATTCCATCCGGCCTTTGTGATCGGGCCGCACGATCTCCACCTCTCGCGCCGCATTCGCGCGGAGCAGCTTGGGATCGATCTCCGCCAGAGTTTCGGTCACGAGGACGACGACGATGTTCTTGGCAAGCAACGTGGGATCCTGCGACCACTTCCGCAGATACACCAGCACTGCGCGGTCTTCTGGAGTGCGATACGACGCGTCGCCCACGGGCACCACGGTGTCTGCGAAGGGCAGCATCATGACCACCGGCCGCGGCGGCTCGGCCATGGCGCAGCTCTTGAAGTAGGAATCGAGAAGCGCGAACGAGTTCCCGGGATCGCGGGGAAGTGACTGGGCGAAGTTTGTTCCGTGGACCGCGTCGTACGACTTCAGCTTGTCCTGGAAGTGGCCGCGACCGGCAGGCGTCGAGAAGCTCAGGCCCTCGGCTCGGTTGTAGGTGATCATCGCGGGCCACTGCGCGAAGAGGGTCTGCTGCAGGAACTGTTCGAGGGAAAGAAAGCGCAGCCCTTCAGATGACCGGTAAGGAACCAGATCGGCGACCGTGCCGTGGATCAGAAACATGTTCGCTTGCTTCGCCTGAATGGCGCGCACCAGCTCGGCAGCCCAACCGGGGAGTGTGTCGATGAAGGAACCTGGTGGAACCGTGGTGGTCATCGATTGCGTTCTCCTCTGCGCGGCGGGCGGTTCGTGTCCTGGCGATTCTGCGAAGGCTGAGTCTTCTGGCCCGTGGCGCTGCGGACGCCGACACCCATGATGGGTTCGAGTTCGTCGGGCATCTGCGTCAGCGGCCGCCCGACCTGGTCAGAGACCGCGTGCATCCCCGACAGTTCCGGCATGGAACCAAGAAGCTGCTCCATCTCCTGAACGCTGGCCGCATCCTGATCGGCTTGGGACAGAAGGCTGTCCATCTCTTCCGAGAAGGCGCGCGCGTCGGTGGCGGCAAGGGATTTCTGAAGCAGGAGCTGGAAGAGTGATTCCAGTGAGTCCACTTCCGCGAGCAGGGCGTCGCGATTCGAGACGTTGCGATCCACCGCGTCGAGAAGTTTCTCCTTGATCTCGATGTTCTGCTTGCGCGCTTCGGCGACCCGGGGCGAGAGCGAGGTGTCGGCCAGCGATTCCTTCAGCTTCTCGGTGTCGGCCTTGACCTTGGAGGCGTCGAAGGCCTGAATCATCGACTCGTATTTGCGCACCAGCCAGAGGCGCTTCAAGCACGTGGCGAGGATGCCTTCGAACTTGTCGTTGTACTCGGCCAGGATGCTCTGGCTCGCCGTGGTCAAGCCCTGATAGTTCCCCTGGATCTGACGGCAAAGCTTCTTCAGCGAGTCGTAGCGCAGCTTCTGATCCGGATGAAGCTGGTCGTAGCGCTCGTTCTGGGACATGCTTTCGCTTTGGCGCGCGGCGTACTTCTTCTCGATCTCAAGACGGCGCTTCAGCCGATCGAACATGAACGGCATGACCATGAACTCGCCGCCCAGAAGCATCAGGAAGGGCAAGGGCGAGACGGTGGCGACGGCCATGGTGGTTGCCGCGCCGAGCAGAATCACCTGGTACTGGTTGGCGAGCGCTCGCTTGAGGACCGGGTACTTCTCGAGCAAACAGACGCCTTATGAACCGGCTTGCGGCGTCTTCTGCGGCTGGCCGGGGGCTGCTTCGGGGAAGGGAGCCGCCACTGCGACCGCGTCGGCTTTCTTCAGGCCCATTTCGACTTCGAACTCAGACAGGACGCTCTGGGCCTGAAGCTGACGCGCCTTGCGCTCCATCTTGATGCGATCGATATTGAGGCCACCGGTCGCGATTTCCACCGATGCCTTGCTCTCGGCGACCTTCTGCTTGATCTCGTCGAGATACTTCTCGGTGGTGGCGGCGGTGCCGTAAGTGTCAAGTTCGGCCAGCGCGTTCGCCGCGCCGCGCATGACTTCCGCCTTCTTCGATTCGTGGATTGCCTGACGCGCCTGCTCGATCTTCTTTTTGAGCTTGCCTTTGATGTCGTCGACGGTGAGGTTGGCGTTTTCAAACGCGTTGGACGCGGCCATGTGCTGCTCACTGGTCGCGGTCAACTGCTGCCGCAACTGCTGAAGGGTCGCGGCGTCGTCCTCGGCGATGCGACGCGCCTCGGGGCTGCCTTCCTTGAGCGCCGCCTGGATCGAGGCGATCAGCTGCTTCTCTTCACGCTCCAGCTCGACCTTCTCCTGCTCGAGGCGGATGACGGTGGCGCGCGTGGTGATCAGGATCTGATTGAGCTTGGGAAGAGTGTTGCGCATCTCTTCGATGGACTCCTGGAGCATCACCTCCGGGTCCTCGCCGAACGAGATGAAATAACCCATCCATGATTTGAGCATTCTGCCGAGCCGACCAAACATGCGGATATCTCCTTGATGCTGTGTTTACGAAAACCGAGGACGGCTAGGCGATGGTGGCGGGCCCCTTGTCGCCGGTGGCGTTGCCTACCGTGACCGGGTTCTTTTCGATGAAGGGGCCGACCGCCTCGAACAGCTTTGACTCCTCGATGCGCTTGCGCGCCTGCCACTCCGCGAAGCGCTTCTGCTCTTCGGCGGCGGCGTCGAGGTTGGCCTGAATCTTTTCCTTGTTGCGGCGGGTGAGGTCGTCAATTCCGGCCTGAAGGGAAGCGTTTTCCTTCTCTCGGTCGGAGTTGCGCGCGTCGAGCTTCATGCGCAGAAAGCCTTCGAAGCCGTCGAGAGCGTTGTCCCGGGCGAGTGCGTCATGAATGACGTCCTCGATGGGGACCGGCCCGGCCGGATTCATCCGCAAGAAGCCGGACATGGCGGCCGCCTTGGCCTTCATGTCGAGCGCTTCAAAGTCTGACGATGAAAGGATTTCGAGGACTTTGAAGGCGGTGAAGCCGTGGCCCGGATCCTTAACCCCCGACGCCTTATAGATGGAGGGGAAGTCGGGGATGTCGTTGCCGGGAGCGAGGGACTGCTCGTCGAAGCGGGGAGGCGGAACGCGGTGGATGATTTCGTCCATCGACGGCGTGGGGTGAGCGGGAGGCAATGGGCGACGGGGTGCTGCGACGGGAGCGGCCGCAGCTGCCACCGCCTTCGGCAGCGGTGCCGACGCTTCCACCACCGGCTCGTCCGATTCGACGAGCTTCATCTTTTCGAGAATGCCTTTAAGACCCATGAAAGGAGCGTAGGCGTCGGAGTGCCACGGAGTCAAGGGAGGGTGCGCGCCGCCTTGTACTCCTCCAGCTCTTCGAGCGTCTTCGGCCAATCGCCCTTCAACAGTCGGGAAAGACCACGGTCCGCGAGGAGCTTGCCCCCTGTCTGACAGGTAGGGCAATAATTGCATTCGTTGTCGGCGTACGCGATGCGTTGAACCGGCGTGGCGCACACCGGACACGGCTCCTTCGCCTTGCCATGGACCGCCATGTCCGGATGAAAGGCGGTCACTCTCTCCGGGAACTTCGGGCCGCATTGAACGCGCAATCGATCGCACCACTCAACCAGCGTCAGTCGCATGGCTTCATAGAGGCGCTCCAACTGATCCTCATCCAGCCGCTGGGTCCAGATCAGCGGAGAGAGCTTCGCCCGGTGAAGGATCTCGTCGGAGTAGGCGTTGCCGATTCCCGCGAACAGGCGAGGATCGGTCAAAGATCGCTTCACTGTGTGGTTCGTGGTGACCAGCCGTGTCTTGAAATCGGCGAAGCTCGCGGTCAACGGTTCGATCCCGCCCGGGTCATGCGCGCGCAGCCCGTCCCTCCCCTGGACTATGTACAACGAGGCACGTTTTTTCGTGGATGCCTCGGTGAGGAAGAGGGATCCGGTGTCGAAATCCAGCGCCAGATGATCCATCTTGCGCGACACGGCGGCGAGCCGTTTCTTCCAGTGAAACCGTCCCGCGATCATCAGGTGGATCACCAGAAACAGATCGCCTTCGACGCCGATCACCAGCCGCTTCGCAATGCGCTCGACGGAGACGACGCGCTTGCCGGTGATGGTGGAGAGCGGCGTCTGCCAGCTGCGGACCAGAAACGGAGTCACCAGCCGCGTCGAGTCGATCACACGGCCGCCGATGAAGCGTTCCAGCGCCTCGACGTACACCGTCAGATCGGGAAGTTCAGGCACCGTTGTGATTATCCGCGATTGGGGCTTACCCTTCTTTTATGCCAACTGCGGGAGCCATGGGCGCGGCGTTCATCGTGAGCTATCTCGCGAGCGACCTGGTCGGCGTATTCGCCGGCACGGCGGTGCAGATGGTCGTGAGCACGGTGGTCTGGTACGCCGTGTTCTACAAGGCCCGCGCGTGGCTGCTGGAGTTGCGCGACGGATAGGCCTGTTCCACGCGGCCCGGACTTGTTCACACGGACGTAACGCGACGTTTACCCGCAATTGCTCGGCGATCGGCGAAGCGTTCTCGTTACTTCCAGTATGAACATGATGATTACAACACTGGCCGCACTGGCGGCCGCGGGGATTGGCCTCGCACTGTCTCGACGCAACACCGGGCTCTGGCCCACGGTTGCCGCCTCGTTCGGCGGCTTCATGATGCTGACGTTTCTTCTCGGATCCATCCGCGCTATTCCTGCTGGCCACGTGGCGGTGGTGGACCTGTTCGGCTCGGTTTCACCTCAACCGCTGCCGTCGGGATTGCGTTTGGTCAACCCGTTCGCCTCGACCATCGCCATGTCCGTGAAGACCTTGGAGAACAAGGAAGAGGTTTCCGCGCCGACACGCGAAGGTTTGACGGTGGGCATCGAAATTTCCGTCCTGTTCCATCTCGACCCGTTGCACGCAAGCGACGTCTATCGCGAGGTGGGGCCGAAGTGGGTCGATGTCCTGCTCATCCCGCAGTTTCGGTCGGTGGTACGCGGTGTCTCCGCGACGTATGAAGCGAAGGCGCTCTACACGTCGGGACGTCAGGAAGTGGCGGATCGGATCGCTGCCGAGCTTGCGCCGTTACTGGCCGAGCGCGGCGTGATCATTGAGACCACCGCTCTCCGCAAGCTGACCCTGCCGGCCGGCCTTCAGGCGTCGATCGAGCAGAAGCTCGAAGCGGAGCAGGAATCGCAGCGCATGCAGTTCGTGCTATCGCGCGAGAAGCAGGAAGCTGAGCGGAAGCGTATCGAAGCGGAAGGCATCGCCACGTCGCAGCGGATCGTCGCGCAGGGCTTGACTGAACCTGTGCTGCGCTACCGGGGGATCGAGGCGACCTTGAAGCTGGCTGAGTCGCCGAACACTAAGGTGGTGGTGGTCGGCGGGAAGGACGGCCTTCCCTTGATCCTCGGCGACCACCGGTGATCTCGCTTTGGCCAAGCACGCTGAGGACCTCTTCCCAAGGCCGCTGAGTCTGGCCCTGGCTCGGCCGTAATCGTTCGATTACAATGCGAGCGTGTACTCGATCAGACCGTTGCCGGCATTCACCGAATGGCTGAACGCTTTGTCGGACGCTGCGGTGCGCGGCATGGTCGTTGCCCGGATCAAGCGGCTGGAGGTTGGGCTCATGGGTGACGTGGCGCCAGTCGGTGATGGCGTCTCGGAACTCCGCATTCATGTTGGCGCAGGCTGGCGCATCTACTTCCTCCGGCGGGAGAACCAACTCATCGTGCTGTTGGCTGGCGGCTCCAAGCGGACTCAGCCGGGCGACATCAAACGAGCGAAACAACTAGCGAAGCTGATCGATTGAAACGAAAAATGACCATGACTAAACGAATCAAGGCAGATACCCTTCCAGAGTTCGACTCTTCCAGGTATCTCGACAACGAGAAGGCGATCGCCGCCTATTTGACGGACATCCTCGAGGCGAACGACCCTGCGCTCCTCGCTTCCGCTTTGGGCGACATCGCCCGTGCGCGCGGAATGAGCGAGATTGCCAAGGCGTCGGGACTCACTCGTGAGGCGCTCTACAAAGCGCTTCGGCCCGATGCCCAGCCGCGGTTCGAGACGATCAGCCGTGTTTGCGCCGCACTGGGTGTGCGTCTAGTCGCGCAGGCCGCGCATGCGTGACGGTTGTGGCCTGATGCAGGGATATAGAGCCCCTTAGCTCTCCCGTCAGCAGCGGCAGGCATCGCACATGCGGCGGTCAACCCTTGTCGTCGGTTGCTGCAACGACGAAGATCGTCCGACCTCGCCTCAAGCGGCGAATCGCTTCGGTGATCGTGAGCAACAGCTGACCCCTGTCATCCGCGAGCCCGGCCCAGCGAGGAGGCTCGCCGCGGCGGGGAGCGCGAAGCCTGGCCCTGGGCCACGGCTCGTGCGTCGCCACTGTGTTGCACCGGTCCCTGAGCCTGTCGAAGGGCGGAATCGTGTGCCTCCTTACTCGCCTCCGCGCTTGTGCCCGCCGGGCCGAAGGGCCGGCAGGGTATTCGCGAACGAACCAGACGGACAGTTGCGACTCGGCGCGAAGCCTGGCCTTGGGCCACGAAAGAGGCCCCGCTCGCGAGCGACCTCCTCGCCGGGCCCGGCTCGCTGCTGGTTCGAATGAATCTTCGCATCGTCGTGCGAGAGCGAAAGCCCCCCCAGATTGTCAGATCTTCACCCTCGTTCGCACTGTGGCGTACGGGGAATCTGATTCGAAGCGGCTCGGAACGCACCACGTCAAACCGGGATATTTGATGTTGGCGAGGTGGCGGGTGGGCAGACGAAAATTCTCAACAGGTGAGCTTGCTAGAACGGCGCGTTTCGGAGCCCTCGCCGGGCAAGGAAGGTCGCCACCGGAAGAGCGACAAGTCTCAGGACGCCACACGGCGTAGTCAGCGACATCTTGTCGGTACGATCCTTCCGCTCTTCATTGAGAACCGTCACCGTGCGGCCGGCATGTTGCAACATCAACGCGAGGGCCAGCACGTAAGGGTCTGCTTCTTCAGCGCCGCCCACTTTGTCGGGATCGAGCACCTGAGGCACTTCGGCCAGCACGGCCGTGAGTGTGTCAGGTCTATCGGAAAGGTGCTTGAGGTGCTTGGAGTTCCGTTTTACCCATGCGAGTGGCGGATCTTCAGCCTCGTCCTTCGTGCCCACCCATCGCTCCATCTCACCAAGCACCGTCTTGGGAAAGAGAAGCTGGCCGGCCGCCACCAACCCATCCAGCTCTCTAAAGATCCGGGCGCACTCTGATCGGGTGTTGTTCTGTTTGATCCAGATAATTGACGAGGAGTCGATCACCCAGACCTCCTCCGTCACGCGGCCGCCCGAGGCAGACGCGAGAGATCGTCGACCGTGATGTCGAGAAGGTTCAAAGCGTCGGTGGGTGAGATGAGGTCGGCACGCAAACCTTGTGCGACGAGCGCCTGTGCCCTTTGGCCATATCGCTCTGATCGAAGTACAAAGCGATCGCGCGGCTCATCCGGGGGCGCACCTCCCTTCGGCTTGTCGTCAACCAGGGGCGGCAGGGCCTTGTACAAATCCCATCCAGCGTACCGCAACTCAATCAGGCGGATGGTCGTGGCACGGCGGCTGACCTTGTAGCGAGTCGCGAGGCGACCCACAAGCTTCAACTGCGCTTCTTCCTCGTCAGGCACACCGCCAAAGGTAACAATTGCGGCCTCGAACTCACTCGCAGGTAGAAGTACCGCCGCGGCGAACTCCTCGCACCATCGTTCGGCAGGATCGGCCTTCTCCGACGTCACCCATCCCGCGCAAATCGAACCTGTCTGAGTGAGGATGTGCCCGTATTCGTGGAACAGCGTGAACATCCGTGCCTCGGCGTTGTACGCGGTGTTCAAGGCCACTACAGGTGCGTATTCATCCCACAGCGAGAATCCCCGACAGGATTCGCGGCCCATCGCATACGAGAACACCAGAACGCCGAGATTCTCGAGAGCGGCGATCCATGCCCTCAGCGCCTTCGACGCGCTGGTCCACTCGGATTGTTCGACGGACGTCACACCCAGCCAGGCGCGAGCCCGCTTCGCCACGGCAGCGGGCGGCTCGGACAGTCGCGCAACCGGTCGGGACACTGCAACAGCCTCGGATTCGCGTAACAACCACCGCGCGGCGCGCTGCAAGCGCGCCGCGTCCCGGACCGAGCGTCGCTCGGCCGCGTTACGTTCCTTGCGGACGGAACCCGGTGAATGGCGGAACTGAACCGTAGGACCTTCCAGGCTGGGCGGCGACGCCATGAAAAAAACCGCCTCCGGTCGCTTCAGTGCGGCAGCCAGCCTACGGAACTGCGTGACGTTGGGCCGTTCCTCCAACGAAAGCCAACTCTCCACCGTGGCGCGATCCACCTTGAGCGACTTCGCGAGATCGTCGAGGCTCAGGCCAGACTCTTGGATGGCCCAACGTAAGACGGGGCGCGACAAGGCGGTTTCAAGAATGGCCACGCTAAGACCTTAGCCCCGGCCCGCCGACGAGGAAATTGGCATTAGAGGGCTGTTGTCGCTTGGTCCGGATCGACAGATCGGAGGCACCAACGATCGCGCAACCTTGGGAACCCTACGTGGCGGAAACCGTTTCCTGCTGCATCAGTTCCCACTGAGCCATCAGGTCGTTCACTTCCCACATCAGGCCTTCGCGGTCTTTCGCGGCCTTCTCTGACCGGGCGCGATCTTCGAAGAAGCCAGGCTCCGTCATCTCTTTCTCGATGACCGCGACCGCGGCTTCCTTCTCGGCGATCCGTTTCTCGACTTCGTCAAGACGTTGCTTGCGCTTCTTCTCGGCGCGGTCGTTGGCGATGCGGGCCTGACGTTCCGCCTCGGCTGCTGCCTTCGGATCGCCCAACGTTGGATCGGGTTTGCGAAGACGAGGCGCGAGCGGATTCGCAGGAGCAGCGGCGGCGACCGGTGCGACCGAGACCTTTTCGGCCAAGGGTGCTGAAGGTGGCTTCTGCGGCAGGCCCGGCGTCGTCACCACCGCCTTGACCACCGCTGTCTTCACCTCGGTGAGGCTCGGGGCCTTGGGCTTGGGTGTGGAGGCGGGAACGTTGACCTCGCCGCTCTCCACGCGCTTCTTCCAGTCGAGGAAGTCTTCGTAGCCGCCCGGATACATCGCGGCCTGGCCGTCGCCCACGTCGATCACCTTCATCGCGAGACGGTCCACGAAGTGGCGGTCGTGCGAAACGAAGATGATGGTGCCGGTGTAGGCGGCCAGCGCCTCAAGCAGGATGTCCTTCGAGTCGAGGTCGAGATGGTTCGTCGGCTCGTCGAGGAGCAACAGATTGCTGGCCTTGAGCAGCATCTTCGCGAGGGCCAGACGATTGCGTTCACCGCCCGACAGCACCGTGACCTTCTTGTAGACGTCGTCGCCCGAGAAGAGGAAGCCGCCCAGGATCGAGCGGATCATGGGAGCCATCGACAACGAACTGACGCCCGACATCTCTTCGAACACGGTCTGCGAGCCAACCAGGATATCGGCCTGGTTCTGCGCGAAGTAGTCCATCACCACTTGATGGCCCAGAGTCATCTCGCCGCTGGTCGGCTTGTCGTCGCCCGCGAGGACACGCATCAAAGTCGACTTGCCGGCGCCGTTCGGTCCAACCAGGGCGATGCGATCGCCACGCTCGATGGTGAGATTCACGTTGTCGAGAATGACGTTGTTGCCGTAAGCGCGACGCAGATTCTTGACGTCGAGAACCACGCGACCGGCCTTCGGCGCTTCGGGGAAGTGGAAGTGAATCTTCGCCCGCTGCGCCGGGATCTCGATGCGCTCGACCTTGTCGAGTTGCTTGATCCGGCTCTGGACCTGGCGAGCTTTGGTCGCCTGATAGCGAAAGCGGTTGATGAACGCTTCCGTCTTCTCGATGTCTTCCGACTGACGGCGATGCGCCTCAAGAAGGTTCTCGAGATTCGCCTGATAGTCGACCACGTACTTCGAGTAGTTGCCCCAATAGTCGGTCAAGCCGCGCAGCTCAACCTGGGTGATCCGTTTGACCACCGCGTCCAGGAAGAACCTGTCATGCGAGACGAGGACCACGGAGCCTTCGTAGTCGTGAAGGTATTCCTCCAGCCAGTTGCAGGCGGGGAGGTCGAGATGGTTCGTCGGCTCGTCCATCAACAAAAGGTTGGGACGGGCGAGAAGCAGCTTGGCGAGAGCGATGCGCATCTGCCAGCCGCCGGAGAACTCTTCGCAAAGGCGCGTGTTTTCCGCGGGCTTGAATCCCAGACCACGCAGGACGCTCGCGATGCGGATGTCCATCTCGAACCCGCCCGCGTTCTTGTAGAGGTCCATGACCTCCGCGTAGCGGTCGAGAAGAGCCATGTGCTCTTCCTCGGTGGTCCCCGGATCCTCGTGTTCCAACGTCGCTTCGATCGTGTCCTGCTCGGACTTGAGGGCGAGCAGGGGAGCGAAGGCAAGCGAGACTTCCGCGTGAAGAGTGCGTCCCTTGTGGGCGATGCCGTCCTGCGGCAGGTAGCCGATGGTGAGGTCGGTGGCCATGCGGACCTGGCCCGAGTCGTACTCCTCGAGCCCGGCCAGAATCTTCAGCAGGGTCGACTTGCCCGCGCCGTTGGGTCCGCACAGACCGATACGGTCATTCTTGCGGACGTGCCAGTTGACGTCCTCCCAGAGGACGCGCGCGCCGTAGCGCTTGGACA
>JBDTQB010000080.1:0-16203 GCA_039932395.1 Vicinamibacteria bacterium
GGCGCCAGGATGTCGATGGCTTCGTGATGCTTTCCGGCTCGGTCGTCGTTGAAGTCATCGTGGAGTTTCTTACCTTCGATGCCTTGCACCGGGATCAAGAGAGCGCGGGCACGCAGCTTGTCGACATCGCTCGTCAGGATAGGAAGGTCAGCGTGCCCGACTTCCGGTGTCGACACGGTGGACGCCTGCGGGAGGAGCTGAGGCGATTCCCCGGGAAGGATGCTGGGGATGGCCTGAGCAATGGGCGGCGACGCGAGAGCTTCCGGCAAAGCGGGAGTTCCTTCCGGGGTGGGGTCAGGAATCAGTGATTGTTGAGCCACGGGGACAGGTGGTTCCGGGACCGGCGTTTCCGCGGTCGGCTGCATCGTTTGCACGACTCCCGGAAAACGAACGTCCGGCCACCACACGCGGGTGAGGAAGAAATACGTGCACAGAATCCCGGTAAAGAGTCCGAGGAAGAACGTCGCGAACTTCGCCAAGGACTAGTTCTCCACCAGTTGGGCGGGGATGCCGGGAGCGACCATGGCCGAGAGCTCTTCAGCGTCCCAGTTCGTCAGGCGGATGCAGCCATGCGACTGGCGCTTCCCAATCAGCTCCGGAGCCGCGGTTCCGTGGATGCCCATGTTCTCCTTCGAGAGATCAATCCACACCACTCCGACGGGACTGTTCGGCCCGGGAGGCAGGACCGCCTTCGACTGTTCCGGCTTCGAATCCCAGAACAGAGCCGGGTTGTAATGAAACGGCGGGTTGTGGCTGACGCCGTTGATCTTCCAGTCGCCGATCGGCAACGGATCCTTGTCGCTCCCCAGTGTGGCCGGGTAGCGCGCCATCACCGCATCCTGATCGTCGAGCGCGGTCACTGATCCATCGGCTTTGTTGACGACCACCTTCGCGGCCTTGCCCAGGGCTGCATGCGCGATGTTCGGCACCTGAATTTCCTCCGACTCCACGAACCGCTTACGCGGGTTGAGGCGCTTCAGCAGGGCCGGACTCGCGTGGACTTTTTCCCCGATGCCCTCGATCGCCGACGAGTAGCCGAGAGCCTTGAGCTTCGACTGCTTCATCATGTCTGGCGGGATCTTTACGAACGGTCCCGCGACGTCTTGCTTGGTGATCACGTAGGTGGTGAGGATGGGGGCTAAGTCTGTGGCGGCCATCGCATCGGCGAGTGCTACGTTGTCCAAGGTCGCCCCATCTATCTTGAGCCGTTTGTACGCGTTGGCCGCGGATTGCAGATTGTCGCCGGCCAGGCCGTCGAGTTCGCCAGGAGAGAAATGGGCTCGATCAAGCAGGACCTGCAGGCGCAGTGTCTGTTCGAACGCCGTGGGCGGCTTCGACTGCACAGGCGCTGGGTGGAGCGGCAAGGCGAACGAAGCGACCGAGATGACGAAGGCGGGAATCCACATGCCTTCGTACAGAGCAAGAGCGGTGCCACAAGCGCGGCCCTGCTGGCAGGCCGCTTGACGTTGATCGTGCTGGATTTGCAGGCTCGGCGCTCCGAGCGCCGGCCTCTTCGTCTGATTCCGCGCAGCCCTTTTTGCAAGGGCGGGCTTCTACTTTCCGGCGGGCTTGGTCTTCGTGTCAGAACCCTGACCGTGCTTCGTGAGGATCCGTTCCAGCTCGCCCGACTTGCGGAGTCCGTCGAGGTAGGCGTCGAGAGCCGGTTTCAGGTCGCTGCCCTTGCGGACCGCCACGCCGTAACCGGTTTCGTTGACGCGAACCCCCACCTTGAGCGCGCTGTACTGGGCGCTGACGGGCTGGCCCACCGCCGCGCGCGATTCCATCAAGGTGTAGTCGGCTTCCTTCTCGGCGACCGCGTTGACCCCTTCGAGCACGAACTTGGTGGGCACGATCACCGGACTGAGGTTGAGCGCCTTCAATCGTTCAAGGTGACTTGACCCATCGATGACCGCGACCTTTTTCCCCTTGAGATCCCCAATCGACTTGATCTTGCTGTCGGGGCGCACCGCGGCCACATCCCACTGGAGGATGTAGGGAGTCGAGAAGTCGGCGGTGACGAGCCGAGCGGGCGTGATCGCGAACGAACTGGCGACGACATCGCCGTCGTGTCGGTCCAGGGCCGGGATCAGACCTCCGTAACCTTCGAGTTCGGGGCGAATCTCGAGCGTCACGCCGAGCTTGTCGGCGAAACCCTTCATGAGGTCAAGGTCGATGCCACGGAAGTGCGCGGGATCGTGCATGTCCTTCAGACCCACTCCGAGCGAGCGCATCGCTTCGACATCGACCGCCATGAAACTGTCTTCGATGAGTGGGAAGGTGAGCACCACCAGTTTGCCTCTGGTCTTCACGTCACTCAGATCTCCGGCAAGCGCGCTGCCCGCGAGGAAGGTGAGAGCGGCGGATCCAGCGAGTGCCAGGACGCACGCGCGGCGCCGCCCGAGGACGTTCGCGAAACGACGGGAGGAGGGATGACTCATCGGAAGGACTCCAGTGCTAGAACAGTAAGGAGACGGTGAGATCCAGCGTACCACGGGGAGTTTCGCTCGAAAATTTTTCTGACGCGCAATGAAGAGCGAGGTGTGTCCGAGGTCGCTCAGTCGCCGGACGTCGCTTGCTTGCGTTGGCTCACCGCGTCGCCATCGCCGTTCCTCAAAGTTCTAAACAGCAGTGCGGACAAGGCGGTCAGGCCTCCCAGAGTCAGGAACGCTTGATGGATTCCGTGAACCATCGCCTGGGCATCGGCGGCGGCGCGGTTGGGAATGAAGACGGCGGCGGCAAGGGAAGCGGTGGCGACCCCGAAGCTGATGGACATCTGCTGGCTGGTACTCGCGATGGTGCTGGCCTGGCTGGTATCGAGATCCGGCACGTCCGCGTAGGCCAGGGTGTTCATGCTCGTGTACTGCAACGAGGTCAGGAATCCGTAGCAGAAGACCTGAATGACGATCAGCCAGGCGGGTGTCGACACGCTGATCGTCGCGAACAGGGCGATCATGACGCCCAGCGCGAGGGTGTTGGTGATGAGCACGCGTCGATAGCCGAATCGGGCCAGGATTCTGGGCATGGTCAGCTTCAGGCTCATCGCGGCGAGCGCCTGCGGCATCATGAGGAGGCCGGATTGCACCGGCGTATAGCCGAGCCCGACCTGATAGAGCAGCGGGAAGAGGAATGGAATACCTCCGATGCCGAGCCGTGTCCAGAAGCTGCCGAGAATGGCGGATCGAAACGTCCGGACTCGGAACAGGGCCACATTGAGGAGAGGATCCGCCAGGCCATGGGTGTGAAGTCCGTAGCCGGTCAGCAGGAGCAGGGACATGAGAAGCAGGCCCAGGATCTCCCGCCCCCCGAGGGTGTGTTCGCCGAACACTTCAAGGACATAGGACAGCAGGGCCACCCCGGAACCAAAGAGGATCAGCCCGACCAGATCCAGGGGACGTCGCTTGTCCCCGCGATAGTCGGGCAGGTGGCGGTAAACGAGATACAGGCCCATCAGGCCGATCGGAATGTTCACGAAGAAGATCACGCTCCAGTGGAAGGAGCGGATGATCAGGCCGCCCGCGAGCGGACCCAGCATCGGACCAATGAGCCCCGGGATCGCGACGAAGGTCATGGCGCGAATGAGTTCCGACTTCGCGAAGGTACGAACCATGGTGAGACGCCCGACCGGCATCATCATCGCGCCGCCCGCGCCCTGAAGAATCCGGCAGGCGACCAGAACGTGAATGTTGTTGGAGATCCCGCACAGGAAAGAGCCGAGCGTGAAGACACCGATGGCCGACGCGAAGACCTTGCGCGTGCCGAAGCGATCGGCCATCCATCCGCTGATCGGAATGAAGACGGCGAGGCTCAGGGTGTAGCTCGACAGCACGGCTTTCATGCTCAGAGGTTCGACGCCGAGTGCGGCCGCGATGGCGGGGACCGCGGTGTTGAGGATGGTGGTGTCGAGAGACTCCATGAAAAACGCGACCGCCACCAGCCAGGGCAGCATGCGTTTGGTGGATTCGTCCATCTCTCGCCCCACCATATCGAAGCCGGGCGTTTGGATGGGCACCGGCGGTCTCCAGAGTCCGAGGGGCCGGATAAGCTCGTCCCATGATCACTCGAAAGCTCGCCACCGTTATCGCCCTGGCCGTCGTGTCATCTTCCCCTTCCGCCTTCGCGGCGGACTCGCAACCAGCCGCGAAGTTCGACCTCCAGGCTCACCGGGGTGGCCGAGGCCTCTGGCCTGAGAACACGCTCGCGGCGTTTGAAGAGGCGATGAAGCTCGGCGTCACGACCCTCGAGCTCGATTGCGCGGTCACGAAGGACGGCGTAGTGGTCATCAGCCACGACGCCTTGCTCAGCCCCGACATCACGCGCGACGCGACGGGCGAGTACATCACCGTGCACGGTCCGTCCTTCTTCTCGATGAGCTACGCCGACACTCAACGCTATGACGTGGGTCGCCTCAAGGCTGGCACGCCGTATGCCGAGGGCCAGCCTGACCAGAAGGCGGTGGACGGGCAACGCATCCCGCGTCTCATCGATGTGTTCAATCTCGTCAAAAAGAGCGGCAACACCGAGGTTCGTTTCAACATCGAGACCAAGGTCTCTCCCGCGAAGCCCGACGAGACTTTGCCGCCGAAAGAGTTCACCGAGGCGGTGGTGAAGGTGATTCGCGAAGCGAAGATGGAGAAGCGCTCGGTCGTTCAGTCGTTTGACTTCAGGACGCTCGATGTTGTCCACAAGATGGCGCCGGAGATTGAGACCTCCGCCTTGACCAGCCCGAGGCCAGGCGGTGACAAGGATGATTCCGAAGGATCCGTTCTGAAAAGAGTCAAGGCCAGCGGTGCTTTGACCTGGTCGCCTAACCACATCAACCTCACCAAGGCGCAGGTTGACGAGGCGCATCGTCTCGGCCTTGTCGTCCTGCCGTGGACCATCAATGAGCCCGCCGACCTGGACCGGATCATCGGCTGGGGTGTCGATGGAATCATCACCGACCGTCCCGATCGTCTGCGCGACGCGCTGCGCAAGGCCGGCCGCCCCTTGCCCAACCCGACACGGCCGCGGACTTAACGCCGATTTGATGCTTGGCCCCTGTGGGGGATGAGGTACAGTCCCGCCACTGTCGCACCCGTATTCCCCCCCAAGAGGACTCCCATGAGAAAAACACTTGCCTTGCTGTTTGCTGCCTTCACGGCGCTTGCGCTGCCGGCGGCAGCCCAGTTTGAAACCGCGACCGTGCTCGGAACGGTGCATGACAAGTCCGGCGCGGTGACGCCCGGCGTCACCGTTACCCTCTTGAATCTCGACACCGGCGCCACCCAGAACAAGGTGACCGACGGAAGCGGCGGCTACGAATTCTTCACGGTGCGCCTCGGCACCTACAAGGTGACGGCGACCCTTGACGGCTTCGCGCCATCGTCGGTCGACAAACTGCGCGTGGGCGTCGGCGCCCGCCAGCGCGTCGATCTCGTTCTCTCACCGGGAGGCTTGAGCGAAGCGGTGGAAGTCACGGCCGACGTGAACCCGCTGGAAAAGGACTCCTCGCAGCGCGGTCAGGTGATCACGCATGACCAGGCGGTCGCTCTTCCTCTGAATGGGCGCGACTATTCGTCTCTTGCCCTCCTCACCACCGGCGTCCGCCAGTCGGCCATCGGCACGGGCAGCAGCTCGACGCTGCGCGAAGGTTCGTTCAACGTCAACGGCTTGCGCAGCACGTTCAACAACTTCCTCTTGGACGGGATCGACAACAACGCGTACGGCACCTCCAACCAGGGTTTCTCGAACCAGGTCATGCAGCCGCCTCCCGATGCTCTCGCCGAGTTCAAAGTCGTCACGAACAACATGAGCGCCGAGTATGGCCGCGCGGGTGGCGCCACCATCAACGTCGCGTATCAAAGCGGCGGCAACGACTTCAAGGGCTCCCTGTGGGAGTTCTTCCGAGATACCAAGCTGAACGCCACCGGATTCTTCAAGCCGGCCAACGGTGAGAAGCCGCCCCTGCGCCGCAATCAGTTCGGCGGTGTCGTGAGCGGACCGATCATCAAGAACAAGGCGTTCTTCCTCGTCGACTATGAGGGCTTCCGCCAGAACCGCAAGTCGGTCGCGTTCGGGACCATTCCGACCGCCGCCCAGCGCTCGGGCGTTCTCTCGGTCGCGGTCCGCAATCCGATCACCGGTGAGACGTATCCCGCCGGCACCCGCATCCCGATGACGTCCTTCGCGGCGAAGGTTTTGGGCGGCATCCCCGATCCCACCAATGTGAACGCGGCGAGCAACTATCAGATCCTCCAACAGTTCACCAACGAGAACAACAAGTACAACGGCAAGGTCGACTATCAGGTGAATCCGAGTCTTCGCGCGTTCGCGCGCTACGGCTATCGCAAGTCGGACATCTTCGACCAGCCGCTCCTTCCCCTGCCTTCGGGCGGCGCGGGCAACGGTCTGACCTACACGACGAACAAGCAGTTCGCCACTGGCCTCACCTGGACGAAGAGCGATCACGAACTCGTCGAGTTCCGCTTCGCCTGGTCTCGCACGGTTGCCGGCAAGAACCCTCCGGGTCTGAATACCGCGAGTGCTCTGGCGGACTACGGCATCAGCGGTCTGCCCGACGACCCCCGCGTTTCCGGCGGTCTTCCCACCCAGCTCACCACCGGCTTCGCCGACCTCGGCCGCCAGGCGACCAACCCTCAGTGGCAGTATCCGACGGTGTTCAACCCGAAGCTCAACTACACCCGCAGCGCCGGCAAGCACTCCTTGAAGTTCGGCGTGGAGTTCCAGCACATCGAGACCGAAGTCCAGGACGTGAACCCCCTCTACGGCCGCGACACCTACAGCGGGCAGTTCAGCCGTCCCACCGGAGCCGCCGCGAGCAACCTCTACAACCTCTCCGACTTCATGTTCGGTCTGCGCAGTCAGTACGCGCTGACTAACTTCTTCGTCGCGAACATGCGTCAGAACCTCTACTTCGGCTACGTGCAGGATGACTTCAAGGTCAACGACAAACTGACCCTGAATCTCGGCGTTCGTTATGAGTACGCGACCCCGCAGTGGGAGCGCGACAACAACGCCACCAACTACGATCCCTCGACGAAGACCCTGATCAAGGCGACGAACGAGGACAAGTACCTCGTGAATCCCGACAAGAACAACTTCGGTCCGCGCCTTGGCTTTGCCTACGTGCTCGATCCGAAGACGGTCGTTCGCGGAGGATTCGGCATTGCGTACATCCACTTCCATCGTGCCGGCGGCGGAAACCTGCTCCCCATCAATGGTCCTCAGGTCATCACCGCCGTCGTGTCGCAGAGCAATCCTCTGGATCCGAACTTCCGCACCACCCAGCAGGGTTACCCCACCGACCTCACGAATCCGAGCAAGTTCAATCCCCTCGTTGCCAACATCACCTACGTTCCTCGCGACAACAAGACCACGTCGATCCAGAGCGTCTTCCTCTCGGTTCAGCGCGAACTCGTGAAGAGCGTGGTGGTCGACCTTGCGTATGTCGGGAACCAGACGAAGGACTCGTTGCTCTTCGCGAACTACAACCAGGGCCGCCCCAACAATGCGGCCGGGAGCCTCAGTCTCGCGGCGCGTCGCCCGATTCCTGAGTATGGCGACATCACCTACGCGTTCAACGGCGGCAAGTCGCGTTACAACAGCTTCCAGATGCGCGTCGAAGGCCGTCGCGGAAGCCTGACCTTCCTCAGCTCGCTGACGCTCTCAAAGGCAAAGGACAACGGCGCCGGTTCACTTGAGAATCCGAACGGCAACTTCCCAGCCCCCCAGGACTTCAACAACCTCGATGCCGACTACGGTATTTCGGCGTTCGATCAGCCCTGGAACAGCACCATCAGCTTGGTCTGGCAGATCCCGTTCATGAAGAACAACAAGTACCTGGGCGGCTGGCAGCTCTCCGCCATCAACAACATGTGGGCGGGCGAGACGGTGACTTTCCAGTACACGCCCACCGCGGCGGCGACCGTTTCCGGCATCGCGCAGGACTTCCGTGGAGCCAACAACTATCGCCCGAACATCACCTGCAATCCGACGCTTCCCGCCGATCAACGCACCGTGACCCGCTACTTCGATCCCGCCTGCGTGTCCGTTCCGACCGATCCCAGCCAGCCGTTTGGCAACGCGCCCCGCAACTCGGTCCGCGGCGACTCCATCTATCAGCTCGACATGGCGCTCTCGAAGTCGTTCCCGGTCATGAAGAACAACCGGATTGAGTTCCGTCTCGAGGCGTTCAACGTCCTCAACAAGACGAACTTCCGTGCTCCGTCCGGCAACCGCAGCGCCGCCACGTTCGGCAATATCACGGCGACCTACGATCCGCGGCAGCTTCAGCTCGGCGCCAAGTTCGCGTTCTAATAATTCGTCCCCCGAGCCGTACCGAAGCCCGCTCCGTTACGGAGCGGGCTTTTTTCTTGCCGCGTCTCAGGGCTTCGACTTGGCCGCGGGTGCTGCGATTGAGTACGAGGGCCGGTGCGACACCGAGAGACCGCGCCGTCGCACAACGACTTTCAGACGACGCTGCCGATTCTCAGGAGTGGAGGACGCCGGGGCCTGGAACGCGAGCACATAGGAATGGCGGCTCACCTGATCTACTTCCCGGAAAGCCTGACCGAAATTGTTCGTGGGACGGACGAAAAGGCCGCCGGTATTGATCGCGATCACGGCCATCGTGTCCCGTCCGACCGTGTGGTTCTTCCACGTTCCTCCCGATCCACCGCTTGATGAGCTGACGCTCTGTTTCTCCAGCCAGTTCCTTGGCAGGCCATATATTCCGTTGAGATTGATGGTGTGGATTACCACGTCCGCCTCACCGGCCTCGCGGAAGAGTTTCCACATCAGCGATCGGATCAGGTCAGGACCGCCGGCGTCCCGGCTGGGTGGAGCATCCCACGCGCCCTCCGCGAAGCCTCCGGATAGAAGCACCATCTGCTTTCGACCGCGAAGGCGTGCGAGCCTCTGCACCAGGCTCGACATATTTTCAAGAAAGGCATCGACGCCGGGCTGGTAGCTTCCCCGCTCGACATCCGAGAGGAGGGCCTTTTCTGCGTCGATCTGCTCATCAAGGCGCGGATTTCCGGAGTGGATCGTTTCCTCCGTCGAATCGAGAGAGGCCGGGATCCTCGCGTTCGGGACGCGACCGCTCAATATCGCGCGGGCGACCGATTCGTGATCGCTGGTGAAGTTCGACAGGACCTTGATGCCCGAGGGGTCTGAAACCGCCGCCGCCACCAGGTCGCCGGGTGCGACACTTTTCCGAAGAAAGGCGGTCGCGGCCTTGCGCGCCAAGGGGATGCTGAATGGTGGTGAGAATTCCGTGTCCAGCACGATCAAGAACTGTCTCTGGGAGACCGACTGAATGGAGGCCGAGGCGTCGGGACTCGCCACCGTCATCACCATAGGTATCGAGTTCGAGCTCGGCCGCGCGTCGACGTCGATCTCCTGAAACGCCGCGATCGGCACGCGCTTCCCATCCTCCTGCAGCTCGAAGTCTTCCGCGGTGAGCCCGGCCACGGACTTCCCAGACTTGTCGGTGACGAAGACAGGGACGGCCACGAGCGCCACCTCCGTTTTGAAGACGGGAGGATCGGTCTTTTGTGTCCCCGCGGTTTGCGCTGCGGCCAGAGACGAGTTCGCGACGTGCCATGAGAGGCACAGCGCCAGGAGAGACCGTCGCCCCGAAACGTTCATGCAGACCTCCGTGGTGTGACCGTCAGTGTAGCGCTCCTTTGAAGGGGCATCCCTGGCCGACCAGTCGCCGCGGGACGTTAAACTTCGCGTGGATGTTTGGCCGTCAGAAAACCGGATCGGTGGTTTGTCGCTCGTGCGGCGGATTGAACGGCGTGTCCGCCGAAGCCTGCTTCTATTGCGGCGCCCGCAATCCGGGCGTCTTCGGTTTTGGCGGCATGCTGCGCGGCTTCGGCAAAGATCTCGGCCTTGCCCCGTCAATCATTACCGTCTGCATCGTGGCTTTCGGGATGTCCCTTGCCCTGGATCCGGGCGGCATCGGGATGCAGGGACTGATGAACATTCTCTCGCCCAGTCTGGAGGCGGGAGAGCGCATGGGTTCCTCGGGAATCATTCCCGTGTGGGAGAACGGCCGATGGTGGACGGTGCTCTCCGCGGGCTGGCTGCACGGAAGCCTCCTTCACATCTTCTTCAACATGTACTGGGTGCGATTCCTGATTCCTCAGGTCGCCGAGCTTTACGGCGTCGCGCGCACGGTGATCGTCTATGTGCTCTCCTCGGTGATCGGCTTCCTTGCGAGCTCATCTGTTCCCGTTGCGATTCTTTGGGTCGCTCCAGGGATGCAAGGCGTGCTGCGCGTCTTTCCGGGTTTCGGGTTGTACACGCTGGGCGCCTCGGCCGCCCTCATGGGGCTTTGGGGTTCGTTGATCTACTACGGCCAACGGACCGGCTCAGCGAACCTCCGGACGTGGGCGTGGCGGAATACCGTCTACCTGCTGGCCTTCGGATTCATGATGCGCGGCGTCGACAACTGGGCCCATCTCGGCGGTCTGGCCGGAGGTTGGCTGGTGGCGCGCTTTCTAGACCCGCTTCAGCCCGAACGAAACAATCATGCGGTGATCGCGGTCCTCTGCCTGGTCGCCTCGGCCGCGGCCGTCGCGGCATCTCTGCTGATTCCCCTGCCCATCCTTGACTAAGGACTGAGGCCCTTCGTCTGGCTGACCGCGCCACCAGGGAGGTGCGCGTCAGGCCTTGCAGTCGCCGGACCGGGGCGCTCGGCGATTGAACCCCGCGACGGGCATGGCCCGTCTCTTGCTTAAGCCAATGACTCGGGACGTTCGCGTCCATCACGCGTCATTTCGACGTGCTTATGTGAGGAGTCGTCATGACAAATGGGAAAATGATCGTAGCTGTGGTGCTGAGTCTCGGGGTTGCCGCGGAGTCGAGCGCCTGGGGAGCGCAGGAAGACGGAGTCAAGGGAGCAGCGATGACGCTGACTGGCTGTGTGGTTACCGACAAAGACCACTCGTTCCTGCTGACCAATGTTCAAGAGATCGCGGGTCCTTCTTCGAGCATCCCGAACGCGACTCTCGATGGTCTCGACGGTGTGAAGGGCGGCACGCCGAACGCCATCTATTGGCTCAGCAAGGACTCCGTGAAGCTCATCCGGGGACATGTGGGCCACAAGGTTGAAGTCTCGGGGATCATCACCGACGTCAGCACGGGCACCACCCGCATCACCCAGGATCCCGGCAAGCCAGGCCCCGATAACGACAACAAGATCGAGATCACTGCCAACGGCAAGGAATCCAACCACGAGACCGACGCGTCGGTGACGCCCGGTCCGACCGCGGTGGTAAAAACCACGGAAACGAAGGTGATGAACGTACGACGGGTGAAGGTGGACACCGTCAAGGTCCTGGCCAAGACCTGCCAGTAGCCGTTGTCAGCGCCGCCCGGGCGGCGCGGGGTTGAGACAGCCATCGAAGGGAGCTGGCAACTAGACTCGAACGCGCGTGAGCTCTGTTGAACTGGTCTTGATCATGCTGCTCGCCGTCGTGGCGAGCGGCTATCTGGTGCGTCTGCTTCCCTTCGCGCTGCCCATGGCGCTGGTACAGATCGCGCTTGGCGCGGTGATCGCGCAGTTTTCCGATCATGCGGTGACGCTCGATCCGGAGCTCTTCTTCCTGCTCTTTCTGCCGCCGCTGCTTTTTCTGGACGGATGGCGCATCCCGAACGATGTGCTGTATCGGGACCGACGACTCATCCTGAGTCTCGCGTTCGGGCTGGTGATCTTTACCGTGGCCGGCGCGGGCCATTTGGTTCATTGGATGATTCCGGCGATCCCGCTGCCGGTCGCCTTCGCGCTCGCCGCCATCGTTTCTCCCACCGACCCCGTGGCGGTGGGATCAATCCTGTCCCGCGCGGCCATTCCCCGCCGGCTGATGCACATCCTTCAAGGCGAGTCGCTGCTGAACGATGCGTCGGGCCTGGTGTGTCTCCGCTTTGCCGTTGCCGCAGCCTTGACCGGAGTCTTTTCGCCGGCTGACGCGTCCCTGACCTTCCTGTGGGTGGCCGTCGTGGGTCTGAGTATCGGGGTCGTGTTCGTCGGGTTGGTCGCCCTCTTCCAGCGGTGGATGTCACGGCGGTTCGGAGAGGCGCTGGGTGCTCCGATTCTGCTCAGCCTGTTGATGCCGTTCGGCGCTTACCTTGTCGCCGAGGAAGCGCACGCGTCGGGCATCCTGGCCGCGGTCGCCGCGGGTGTGGCCATGAGCTACGTCGAATTGAGTGGGCGGGCGCTCGCCATCACGCGCACGCAACGCGCCGCGGTGTGGAACGCCGTGCAGTTCACGCTCAATGGTGCGATGTTCGTTCTGCTCGGAGAACAGCTTCCGGCGATTCTCGCGGGTGCGGTGGGGACGGTGCGTGAGAGTGGGCACGTAGAAGAGCGCTGGCTCGCGGTCTATGCGGTGGCCCTGATGTTCGGACTGTGGACTCTGCGCTTCGTGTGGGTGTGGGTTTCGTTCTGGCTCACCCTCGCCTGGTCACGTAGATATGGGGTGGTGACGAAACGTCCCCCTTCGCGCATCGTGGCCGCCACCACCGTGGCGGGGGTTCGCGGCACGGTGACGCTCGCGGGCGTGATGACGCTTCCGCTGTCCACCCACGCGGGCACGCCGTTTCCGGCTCGAGACCTGACGATTTTCCTGGCCGCTTCGGTGATTCTGCTGTCGCTTGCAGGCGCCAGCGTGCTGTTGCCCTGGCTGCTCAAGGGGGTTGAGCTCCCGCATGAGAGGGAAGACCACAAGAAAGAGGACAAGGCCAAGCGGGACGCCGCCGCCTCCGCCATCTTGGCGGTGCAGGCAGCGCGCGCGCGGATTCAGGACGAGATCAAGGACGCTGATATCTCCGCCCACGCCGCGGCGCGCGTGATTGACCTGTATCAAAAACGGATTGACGATGTCACGCACTGGGGCGACGTGCGGCAGCTTCGCAAGGCGGATGAGGCGGAGAAGGCGTTCCGCATCGTGGGTCTGCGGGCCGAACGCGATTTCGTCTTCGGCATCGCGCGCAGCGGCCTCATCTCTGACGCCTCCGCACGAAGGCTGGTGCGAGAGATCGATCTGAGCGAAGCGCGGTATCAGTGAGCCGCGCTCCTTCGGCTACTGCGTCAGGTAGGCGGCGGCCCGTCCGCTGGCCGTGGTGGTGTAGCCGGCCAGGCCCTTCGCCGTGACGAACACGCCCTGATTCAAGGGATCGCCCACCGCGAAGGTTCCCGTCTTCGCGTGGACCTTTCCTGCCGCTTCCGATTGGGTCTGAATCGCGCCTTTGTGACCTTGATCGCGACACCGTTCGCGCGCAAGGCATCCATGAAAGCGAATTCGGCGAATCGGGATGGGACGGGGACGGGGTAGGCGTAGAGCCGGGAGGCCTGGCCCGCCGGATAGCTTCCGGACAGAGTGATCGTGACCGAGCCATCGAGATCAAAACGCTCCACCGGGTCGCTCAAGTCGATCTTCGTGTCGGCGGCAGTGGTCCGCAGGTTGTTGATCACTCGAACGTAGCGCGTCTGAGGCGACACGCTGACCTGCCGCTCGCGACCAGGACGAGGTCGCCCGTAAGCGTTCCATCTTTTTTCAGATCGCCCATGCGGTAGACCCTGGTGTGGAAGCGGTGATCGGCCCTAAGCTTCGCGAGGGCCGTGCCCGCGGTGAGCAGCTTCGTCGTCGATCCGGGGAACATCAGCTTGTCCGCGTTGATCGAATAAATCGCCTTCCCTTGATCGGCGTCGAAGACCTCAATCCCCCATATCGAGTGAGCGAACTCGGGACCGCTGCGCACCGTTCGGCGTTATTAACGCAGCCAGCCTTGATCCGCCAGGAGAGTGAGACGAAACTCAACCCATGAGTGTTCCTCGAATTTTCGCCCTGTCCCTGGCCTTCGGATGCGCGTCCGTTCCGACGTTCGCCCAGACCTACGAACCAACCACCCTTGCAGCGCTCCAGTACCGCGTGGTGGGTCCAAATCGAGGTGGCCGGTCTCTCTGCTCCGCGGGCTCTCCGTCGCGGCCCCTCGAATACTTCTTCGGCGCCGTGGGCGGCGGGCTGTGGAAGACCAGCGACGGCGGCCTCAACTGGAAGCCCGTGACGGACGGGCAGATCAAATCCTCGTCCATCGGCTCGTGCGCGGTAGCGGAGTCGAACCCCGACGTGGTGTGGATCGGCATGGGCGAGACCCAGTTCCGCGGCAACATCATGCAGGGCGATGGTCTTTACAAATCCACCGACGCCGGCAAGACCTGGAAGCACGCAGGCCTTGGCCAGATTCAAGCGTTTGCGCGGGTACGCGTGCATCCGACGAATCCCGACATCGTTTACGCAGCCGCGTTCGGAAAGCCCTATGCGCAGAGCGAGGATCGCGGGATCTACAAGACCACCGATGGTGGTGCCACGTGGAGGAAGGTCCTCTACAAGAGCCCCAGGGCCGCGGGTGTCGACATCTCCATCGATAAGAAAAATCCGAACGTGATCTTTGCCTCGTTGTGGGAGGCGTGGCGCACACCCTGGGGTATGAATTCCGGAGGTCCGGACAGCGGTCTGTACAAGTCGACGGATGCGGGCGAGACCTGGGTGGAGATCACACGGAATCCCGGCTTGCCTTCGGGTGTGGTGGGGAAGATCGGCGTGTCGGTGTCGCCCGTCGATTCGAATCGCGTTTTCGCGATGATCGAAAACGAGAACGGGGGACTCTTTCGTTCGGATGACGCGGGCGCCACCTGGACAAGGATCAACGAGGATCGCGCCATCCGCCAGCGCGCCTTTTATTACACACGCGTTTTCGCGGACACCCAGAACAAGGATCTCGTCTACGTCCTCAACGTGAATTTCCACAAGTCGGTGGACGGCGGGAAGACGTTCACCACGCTTCGCCCGCCCCACGGCGATAATCACGACCTCTGGATCGCGCCTGACAACAACAAGCGCCTGATCGCGAGCAATGACGGCGGCGCAACGGTCTCGATCAACGGCGGCGAGACGTGGACGGAGGAGGACTATCCGACGGCTCAGCTCTATCACGTCATCACGACTAAGGATTTCAACTATCACGTGTGCGGAGCGCAGCAGGACAACACGACGCTCTGCGTGCCTTCGCGTCCCGATCCGCTTCAGCCGCCTCGCATGGGCGCGGGCGACCCCGGCAACTGGTTCTACCAGGTGGGCGGGGGCGAGAGCGGGTACATCGCTCCGTCTCCGGTCAACCCCGACATCTTCTACGCAGGCAGCCAGGGCGCGCTCATCACTCGCTTCGATCGGTCGACCGGCCACCTCCGCGACGTGCAGATCTACCCCGAGTTCTTCTCCGGCATGCCGTCGAAGGACCTGAAGGAGCGCTGGCAGTGGACGTTCCCCATTCAGTTCGACCCGCTTGATCCAAGCACGCTCTACGCGACCTCGCAGCATTTGTGGAAGACCACGAACGAGGGACGCACTTGGGAAAAGATCAGCCCTGACCTGACCCGGGCGGATCCGAAGACCCTCGGAGATTCCGGCGGCCCGATCACCCATGACATGAACGGTCCGGAGATCTACGCCACCATTTTCGCGATCGCGCCTTCGCGGAAGGAGAAGGGCACGATCTGGACCGGCAGTGACGACGGCCTCGCATTCATCACGCGCGACGCGGGCAAGACGTGGGCGAACGTCACACCCAAGGATCTCCCCGAGTTCGCGCGCATCAGCATCATTGACGCGTCTCCGCACAAGGCGGGCACGGCTTATCTGTGCGCGAAGCGTTACCAGCTCGATGATCGCGCCCCCTACATCTATCGCACCGATGACTACGGCAAGACCTGGACGAAGATCGTGAACGGCATTGACGGGGGCGCTTTCGTCCACGCGGTTCGCGAGGATCCGAAGCGGGAAGGCCTTCTGTATGCGGGCACCGAGCACGGCGTGTATGTGTCTTTCAACAACGGCGCCCAGTGGCAGCGCTTCGACCAGAATCTTCCAGACACTCAGGTGTCGGATCTGGTCGTCGAAGAGAACGATCTCGTCATCGCGACTCATGGGCGCTCGATGTGGGTGATGGACGACATCGCGCCCCTGCGCCAGATGTCTCCCCAGATCGCCGCGGCGTCTCTTCATGTCTTCCAGCCCCGTGCGACCATTCGCGGCAATGGGGGCGTGCCCATCGACTTCATCCTGAAGCAGCCGGCCGACAAAGTGCAGATTGAAATTCTGGATGGGAAAGGGGCGCTCGTCCGCTCGTTCGTGGGCG
>JBDTQB010000081.1:0-16117 GCA_039932395.1 Vicinamibacteria bacterium
TGCTCGATGTGCTGCGCGTCATGGCCGGCCATGATCTCGACCACTCGCTCGATGCTGATCTCGCCGCGTTTCGGATGGAGACCCGTCCGTTTCCATTGTGACGCAGGGAGCGATCGAAGAAGACGGAGGTTGTCCTCCCGCAGGCGCGCGAACTCCTTCAGCGGCGCGGCAAGTTCGAGGGTGTTGTAGGAGTTGGTCACGGCCATGCCATCAACGTCGAGAGCGTAAAAGCCCGGCTTGTCATGGAACGCCGCTTTGACGATGCGGTCGGCCCAGAGACGCTCGATATCGCGAAGGTGGTACACGATCTCCATCGCCGACCATTTGTCGGGCGCGGGCTTCCGGCGAAGCGCCGCGTCATCGAAGGACTTCGTCATGGCCGCGAGATTCCTGGGACCCATCTCCAGCGTTTCGAAAATAGCGGCGCGCTTCTTGATGGTCTCGATCTGGCCGAGGTGTGCCTCGTCGTTGCCCACGGCGTGACGACGCAGCATGTCCATCATCGAAAGCGGGCCGGCCGTCTCATGGGTCCCGCTGCGTTCCCACTGGGCGCTTTTCACGCGCTTGAGCAGCTTGAGCGACTCTTTGCGGAGCTTCAGCCAGTCGCGCATCAAGTCAGCAAGCTTCATTCCACGGTAGTCGTCGCGGATGGAGAGAGCGTCTCCGTCAATGTCGGGAAGGGTCGGATTCTCCTCGTCGAGGATGCGTCGATAGCGGCCAATATAGGCATCGCGTTCCATGTCCCGGATGTGCGCCACGATTTCGAGAATCGACCATTTACCCGGACCCGGTGTCCAGAGAAGGAGTTTTTTTGAAACTCCCTTCAAGGCAGCTTTCAGCTGGGCCGGAGTTTCCGTCAGGGTTTTCAGATACGCAGCGCGGTCGGTGTCGGTCATGGGGTTCCTTCTTCAGTCCAGGGTTGGGTCGGTGGACGATACCGCCCAAACGCACAGCGTTTCCGCTTCGTCATGCCACAGGCGCAGAATCGGGCCATGAAGACCGAGCATCTTCCGGGGAAGGTTCAGGTCAAGGGCACGATGCTGCAGGCGCACCTCGAGTGGCTGTCCAAGCGCGTGCCCGACCGAGCCGTGGCCCTCAAGCCGCATCTGCCCGACGACGTCTTCAAGGTCGTCAACCAAGGCGTCCTGGCGACGTCGTGGATCACGCTCAAGATGCTGATCACCGTCGACCGCGCCATCGCGAAGGCCGCGCGCAACGAGACGGATCAGACCTTTCGCGAACTGGGACGGTATTCCGCCACCTCGAACCTTCAAGGCGTCTACTCGGGCTTCGTGACGGAGGAACCCCATCGCTTCTTCGACAAGCAGGCGCGCCTTCATTCGCGCTTCCAGGACTTCGGCCGGAGCGTCTACGAAGTGGTGTCGCCGCGGGAAGGCCGCCTCACTCTTGAAGACTACGTCGAGTACTCGCCGGTGTTTTGTTCGAGCGCCGTGGGCTACTACATCGGGGCCCTCGAAACCATGAAGGCACCCGGCCCGATCGACGTGCGCGAAACAAAGTGCGTGTGCTCCGGCGATCCGGCCTGCGTGTTTCAGATCAAATTCTGATCAGTAGCGCCAACTGGTCAGGTCGGCTCCCGCAGGAGCGGTCTTGAGAATGCGTTCGACGATTTTCGGCGCGAACATCTGGTGGTAGCGCAGGCGTGAATACGCGTTCGAGCGCGTGGGGTCGCCATTCCAGCAATGCTCCGCGCGATCCCCGTACGCAATCTCGCCGGTGAAGGATGGATTTCTCGCGGACTTCAGGAACTCCTCCGCCTTGTACACCGCGTTGTTGAGGTAGTAGTTATCCATGTCGCCCACATAGAGATTGATCTTGCCGTCGAGCTTCTTGCCCAGGCCCTTATCCCAGTCACGCGCCATGATGTAGGTGAGGTCGTAGTTCTCGCGCCAGTACGCCGCGACGTCCTTGTCGATCTTCCCGGTCACTCGATCCCAGATCGGCTTCGGATAGCCGTCGGGACCGACCGGCGAATAGGTCGCGGTCCAGATGTCCCACTGGCCGCCCGAGCGGCCCTTCGAACCAAGCACGCGCTCAAGACGATTCATCTGCTCGACCGTTGATTGAATGTGGCCGAGGTAGTCGCGATGGCCGGGGCGAGCGATCTCCTTCCACGGACCGAGATCGATGTACGCGTTGTCGTCATCGTAGATGTTCACGGAGGTGAACGCGCGGAAGTCGATGGGATCGGGACACGCCGCGAAACAGCCGTTGTAGAAGTCGGGATAGAAAATCTGGGCGGCCAGTGATTCCCAACCTCCGGTCGAGCCGCCGTACATGAAGCGTGACCAAGGCGTGCCGAGTCCGCGGAACGTCTTCTCGATGAAAGGCACCAGCTCTTCATTGATGGCGTCGCCATACGGTCCCTGGTTGGGCGTGTTTACCGCGTACGAGTCGTCGTAGTACGGCGTCGGATGCTGAATCTCCATGATCAGCATGCGCGGGTACGTCGGGCCCGTCCAATCCTTGTAGAACCCGTACGCGAGTTCCTGCTCGATGCGGTTGTAGCCCTCCAGGTGAAAGCGGTCGGAATAATTCGGTTTGAGATCCGGATCGGGCGGGGTCTCGCGGAAGCCTCCGAAGTCGTCGCCGAAATGGCCGTGGTTGATCACCAGCGGATAGCGCGCATTGAGATGAGTGTCGAAGCCTTCCGGCACAAGGACGTTCGCGCCGAGGTACATGTCGCGACCCCAGAACTTCGACAGCTTCTCGCTCTTGATCCGAACGTGCTTGATGTACTTCGTGTCCTTGGGCCGTGGAATTTCAGGGATCACCTTGTCGAGCGCGATCGAGAGAACGCCGCCCTTCGACACGTCCATGGCGGTCTTGCGCGAGGTCGAATAGAAGTTGCCGGGAGCGCTGTTCCATTGCTGGCCCTCGCCGCGATCCATCGGCAGTTTCACGACGTGACCGTCGGCGCGCTTGAACGTTTCGTACTTGTGAAGCAGCGCCTGAACGTTGTAGGTGCCGGCGGCCACCATCTTGAGCGCCTCGACGGGGTAGCCAAGAACGTCGAGACTGAAGATCGCCTTCTGTCCAGGTTTCCAGTCGAGAACGTCGACGCCGAAAACCTGCTGCGAGTAAAGCGATGTGTCGGAGACCTGGAAGCGCGGCTCCGCCTTGTCGTCGGTGGAGATCAGCAAAAGGACGCGGCCATCAAAGGGGCCTGCTCCCAGGCTCGCCGGATAAGAAACCTCCACATGGAAGGGCGCAGGTTTCTGAGCGTGGGCCGGTGCGGCGGAAAGAAGGCACGCGGCAATCGACGCGGCCACGCCTGCGACTTTGGATATCGATGACATCGGAATCTCCTGGAGCTGTTCGACACGACTCGCGCGGGCGAGGGGTCTTGCCCCGAACTTTAGCCGTCTAGACTTCCGCCGTGATCGGGGATGAATCAAAGGCAGAGCGTGTCTGCCGGATACTCGCGGGCGTCGCCACGGCCGCTCTGTTCTTCGACCTGATCTTCATCATCGTCACGGGCGGATCGTCCCTTCTGACTCCGCTGACGAAGGCCACGCCCCTCGCGTTCGGCGTGCGGGAGGCGCTGCTGGCGGCCGCGTTCGTAGCCCGCTTCCGGCTCTTCGCTCAGCGCGATCGACGACTCTCAACGGGTCAACTGGCCCTTGCCCTGGCGCTTCTGCCTTCGCTCTTCCATCTTCACTTCATGGGACGCCGGATCACCGGCGACGGTCCGTATTACTACGTCTACACGCGTTCGATGGTCCGCGATCACGATCTCGACTTCGCCAACGAGTACGAGCACTACGATCTGCTGAAACGCGGCGACTTCTCGGTGCCGACGGACACCGGATACAGGCGCAGCATCTATTCGGTCGGGCCGGGACTTCTTTGGACGCCGTTCTTCGTCGCGGCTGATGGCCTTGGCGCGATGCTTGAACGCGCGGCGGTGGACGTCAACCGATCGGGCTACGGTCCGTTGAACGTGAACGCAGTGGCGCTGGGATCATTCTCGTTCGGCGTGACCGCGCTGTTCATCATCCACGCTTTCCTGCGGAAGCATTTCGGGGATCGGCTCGCCGCCGGCACGGTTCTACTCCTTTGGTGGGCCTCGTTCCTGGAGTGGTACATGGTGGAGCAGCCGCTCACCTCGCATCCAGCTTCCGCGCTCTTAGTGTCTGCGTTCTTTTTGATGCGACAAAAAGGCGTCCTGAAGACCTCCTTCGGAGCCTTGGTACTCGGTTTGACGCTTGGTGTCGGCATGAGCGTGCGATGGCAGAACGGCGTCTATCTCCTTCTGCCCGCCGTCGACTTCCTGGCCGCGGCGTATCGACGTGAATCCATCGCGGGGATTCTGAAACGCGGGTCTCTCCTCAGCGCCGGAGTCTTCGTCGGGATCGCCCCGCAGTTGCTGGCGTGGAAGGCGATCTACGGAGAGTACCTGCTGCCCTACCCGCCGCACGGCGCCGACTTCCTGCGCCTTGATCGACCGTTCCTGCTCAACACCCTGTTCTCGTCGCGTCACGGCCTGCTGTCCTGGACTCCGGTCTTCTCGCTGTGTCTGCTCGGGCTGATTCCCCTGATCCGCCGCGGTCCGCGGCAGTTCGCGATTCTTCTGGCGCCGCTCGTCATCATGACTTACGTGAATGCCTGCAGCGGCGACTGGTGGTCGGGTGGGGCCTACTCAAACCGGCGTTTCGACAGTCTCTTGCCGGTGTTCGCTCTGGGGCTTGCGGCGTTTCTTTCCGCGGTCATCAGCTTCGTTCGGCGTCGCCCATCGGCCGTGCCGGTTGCGATTGTGTTTTGCGGAGCGCTGTGGAATATCAGCTCGGTCCGCGCACTTCAGCACGGCGAAGCGCCGTCCGGCCTGCTGAGTTTCTCGGCGCGCGCGCTCACCTCCACTCAAACCTTTTCAAGCGCCGTCGGCTTCCCCACCACCTGGCCTGCGAGCTGGATCTTCGCTGCAAGGTACGGCGCTTCGCCTGGAGCGTTCGACCTTGCGGCCGGTCGTTACCTGTTCTATCGACAGAACAACCTCAACGGCCTGGCCGACATCGGCGCCGACGGCGATGAGGGACTGATCCTTGAGGGATTCACGGGACGACGGCAGGACGGTGCCATCGACTACCGCTCTCTCGCTGCCGGAAAAAATGCGCGTCTCATCGTGTCGCTCGACCTTCCCGAAACGTTGGGCGTTTCCTTGAAGGCGCGGTCGAGTACGAGCACCTCGGTGGACATTCTCGTCAATGGCGCAAGTGCGGGGGTCATTCCCCTCTCGCCAGAGTGGGGCGAGGCGCACGTCGAAGTTCCCCAACGCCTTTGGGAGCGTGGTCCCAACGTCATCGCCTTGCAAGGGGCGGGTGCGCTGGATCTGGACCGCGTGACGTTTCTGAGGCCCGAACGATGAAGTGGTTTGGGACCATTCCATCGGCACTCGCGGTCGCGGTACTGCTCATCAGCGTTCCGTGGATCGACTCGAACGGCGCTCTCGATTTACCGAGACTGTCGGTGTGCATCGTGGCGGCCCTGGTCACCATCGGCCTGACGCGAGACGAGCGACATCTTGTGCTTAAGGCGATGGTGGGCGCGCTGGTGGCGATCGCGCCCACGATGTTCTTCATGGCGCAACCATCCTGGCGTGACGAGAACATCACGCACATTCTCACGGGACTGTGGAGCGCCGACGGTGTTCTCTATCAATCGCCTTTGCTCTGGCTGGGCGTCGCCGGCCTCTTCGGAATGAGACGAGAGCGAGCCTCGCTCTCCCTGATTTGCGGTGTCGGGGCCGCGTGCGGCATCGCGAGCCTCTCCGTAGTCACCGAGACACCGAGCGTCGGCTTGCAGTCGGCGGCATGGATTCCGTTCCTGCTTCCGGGAATGGCCTGGTCCTTTCGACGTATCCAGGACGTCGCGTCGCGCAAACCCGCCTGGGTCCTCACCGCGGCCGGCCTGCTGATGGCGCTGTGGAACCTGCTGTTCATGGAGCAATACCGGACGCACCTGATTCCCTCCGACGACACCGTCTCATTTCCCCAGGTGATCGCCAACTCGGCGGGGTTGCTCTCGCACAACGTCGGCACGCCCGCGGCATGGCCGGCGAACTGGATCTTCTCGATGCGCTTTCGAGCTCCCCTGGATCAATGGGATGCGGTGGCGGGGCGCCGTCTGTTCTCCGACCCGACTGCGACCATCTCCACCATCGAAGTGGGCGACGATGCCACTCCGTTTGCTCCCGACCCACCGCTCTTGTTGGAGGGCTTCGGACAACGCCGGACATGCGGTCAAGGCTGGTGTCGCGACCTCGACGGAGCAGGGCGCATTCTTCTCCCGATTCAGAATGCCGGGCAGAAGGACTTCATCATCACCGTGCGCGCACGAGGCGCTTCAACGTTGGCGTTGTCAATGGAGGGAGCGCCCGCATCCAGCGCAACGCTCTCGGATGAGCTTGTCGACGTGACGCTTCGCGTCCCGGCACGATCCCTCCGGCCCGGCCTGAACGTTCTGAGTTTGCGGACCGAAAGTGGCGGGCGCGCCACCATCGATCGGCTTACGCTGACGCGCGATCTCTCGAGCGGGTCAGCCAGATAGCGGCGAGGGTCAGGCCGAGAACCATTCCGGCGGCGATGCCACCCACAAGCGACAGACCGTCGCCAATGGTGTGGGGATACACGATCTTCATCGTCTCCGCCGCCCAGGGAAAGGCCCCGTCCTTGCGAAAGGCCTTCGTGGCTTCAAGCGCCGAAAGCGTGCAGATCGCCAGCGCCGAGGACAGGGCGCCGAACACCGCGGTCCATCGAAGGAGCGCGCCCCCGTCGATCATCGCCGGGCGATCCTCTTCTTTCACTTCGAACCTGAGTTCGCGCTGACTCCACGGGACGAAACGCGAAAGCATGAACATTCCCGGAACCGCCATCACCACGGTGAGCAGAAAGAAATTAGTCCAGCCAAGCGTGTCGGCAAGCAACCCCGACGGGGGACCGGCGAAGATGCGCGGGAGCGCGAAGAGACTCGACAGAAGCGCGTACTGCGTTGCGGAGAAACGCTTCTCCGTGAGGCGCAAGAGCATCACGCCCTGAGCGCCCGTGCCCAGGCCGCTCGAGAGGTACTCAAAGGTCGTGGCGACGTAGAGAATCCAGGACACCGGACCTGCTTGCGCGACCCAGGCGTAGCCGACGTTGGAAAGCGCCTGCAGAAACCCGGTGATCCAAAGAGCGCGACCAAGCCCGAGCGATGTCGTCATCAGGCCGCCGAGGACGGTTCCCGCCATGATGCCGACCGTGCCGATGGTCGACGAAACGATCCCGACGTCCCAAAGATCGAATCCGAGTTCACGGAAGAAGGGACGTTGGAGCGACTGAGCGAAGGCATCGGCCAGCTTGAAAAGCACGACGAACGAGAGAATCTCGATGGCTCGCGGGCGCGCCAGCAACCCAAGAAAGGGCTCCCAGACCGCTTCGCGCAGAGTCCTGGGTGCGATCTGCTTGACCTCGGGTTCGTCGGCCCAGAGGGTGATGAGCAGGCAAGGCAGATAGCAGGCGGCCAGAAGTGCATTCACCGCGGTCCAGCCGTACAGGCCGGCGAGCGAGATCGCCAAACCGCCGGAAAGATTCATGGCGATGCGATACATCGCCGTTCGGGCACCCACCGCCAGCCCCTGCTCGCCTTCGTGCAGAACCTCCACGGTATAGGCGTCGATGGCGATGTCCTGCGTCGCCGCGGTCAACGCGATGGCAAGACAGAGGGCCGCGATCACCCCGAAACGTTCCGGGTGATTCGACGCGAAGGTGAGAAACACACCGGTGAGGAAGAGGCCCAACTGGGCAACCAGGATGTATCCGCGCCTTCGTCCCAGGAAGGGCAACTCGTAGCGGTCCATGAAAGGCGACCACAGGAACTTGAAACTCCACGGCGCCTGGAAGAGGGTCAGCAAGCCGACCACCCGGATGTCGACCCCGATGTCTTTCAGCCAGACCGGGATCGCGATCCACACCAGGCCCAGAGGAAGACCCGAGGAGAAACTCAGCAGAGAAACGACGCCGAGTCGTTTCGAAGTGAGAGCCTTGCCCAGGCTTTGCCAGGTACTGAGTTTGGTGTCGCCAGTCATCGTCGAACGGAACCTTGGCGGCTTTAGCTCTTAACCACGGTGCTAGTCCTTCGGCGAGGACGTCGGCACCGCTTCGGGCGGCGAGACCTTCGCGCGCACGCACACCGCGAACGCGTTGTAGATGGAAGGATCGCCGCGCCGATTCTCGATCGCCTTGCGCAAAGCCGCGGAACTGGTCTTCGCTTTTTCAAAGGACGTGTCGTCGACGGCCTGGAGTCGCAGCACGTCAGGCAGCAGGAACGAGTACTGAACGATGTTCCATTTGCCGTTGGCCTTTTCACCCTTCTCCAGCACATTGAGAAGGTCGCCGCCCTTCACGGTTGAACCGTGGACGTCGAGATGCTCGGTTTCCTTCGAGCCATCGGCCATGGTGCTTTCAAGAGCCCAGTCAGCGATCTTGTCGGTGCGCGGCGTGATCCGAAGAACAAAGGCAGGCTCGTCGGCATCCGCGCGAACACCGAGGCAGCGCCATGCGCCCACCAGGCGCACATCGATGGAGACTTCGGGTGTCGGATCGAGCGGAAAATCGAAGTCGTAGCATCCAGAAGAGCCGACGCACAGACCTACCAGCAGTGCGGCGCGAATGGACTTCATTTCCAGCACACGAGTTTCATTGTGCCGCGATCGTAGCCCAATCCAAGCCCGGCGCGTGCGCCGAGAGAGCCAATCTTTCCGTCAAAGACCGTAGCGAATCACCTTCTGGTGGAGCGATTGCCGCGAGATTCCGAGGAGGCGGGCCACTTCGGCGCGTTCGGAGCCGCTCGCCAGGGCCGTCTTCACGAAGGTCCGCTCGAACTCGGCGACCACCTGGAGAAGGGTGCCGCCGGGAGCAACCTGTGTGGAGGCGATTGAGTTGGATGCGGCGATCGCCTTCGGACGCTCCCAATCAATCGACGAGGCATCGCTGAGCACCACCGCGCGCTGCATCGCTTTCTGCAGTTCGCGAACGTTGCCCGGCCATGAATGAACCTGGATTTCGACCTCCGCATCCAGACTGAGTCTCTTCGCATTCCGACTGAAGGTGGCGACGAAGTGCCGCGCCAGGCGCACGACATCCCGTCCGCGTTCCGCGAGCGAAGGAACGATCACCGAGACACCCTCGATGCGATGTCGAAGGTCGTCCCGGAAGACGCCCTTCTGGACGAGATCTTCGAGTCGCTGATTCGCGGCGACCACGATCCGCACATTCGCGGCCTTCTCCCTGCTGTCGCCCAACTTCCGGTACGTGCCTTCCTGCAGAAAGCGCAACAGACGCACCTGGTTACGCGGCGTGAGGTCGGCCATCTCATCGATGAAGAGGGTGCCGCCGTTAGCCTCTTCGACCAGACCGACCTGGTCGCTCAACGCGCCGGTGAAAGCGCCCTTTTTGTGGCCGAACATCGTGCTCTCGAAGAGTTCGTCGGTCAATCCCGCGGCGTTGACCGGAACAAATTTCTTCTCGGAGCGGTCTGAGAGGTCGTGGATGGCGCGCGCGACGTTTTCCTTTCCGGTTCCGGTGGCGCCGTAGATCGACACCGAGACGTCGTGGGGAGCGAAGCGTCGCACGAGAGCGGCAAGACGACGCACGGGTTCCGAACGGCCGACGAGGCCTGGGAGGAATTCTTCATCGTCTGGACCGTCGTCTTCCCTGACGATCTCCATCGGGCGCTCGACCTTCGTCGCCCCAAAAGGGTCGACGCCAAACATCTCCTTCAGGTCGGATCGAACCAGCGCAAGGATCCGAACATCGCCGAAGGATTCAATGCGGCCCAGATTCAGCGTCACGGCATCACTCTGCACTGAGGCGCCGTTTGCAAGCGCGATGCCGAGATGCGCCACCGAAAGAAGAGGCGGGTAGAGACTGGGGTTCCGAGACGCCCGGTCGAAGGCGGCGGAGGCCGCGCTCCGTTCCTTCCTCATGAGGATTCGGCCCAGGGCGATATCGGCGAGACCCTGGGCGATCGGCCCGGCATCCTTGATGGACGCGGCGATCCGGGCTTCGCGCAAGGCCAGGCCTGGGTTGGATGCGGACAAAGCGGCCAGCGAGCGGCGAACGTGAGCGCGCGCGAGTCCGCCGGGGTCCTGTGCATGACGGAAGGAAGCGAGCGCGGCGCTGGCGCGTTCGAGCGCTCCTTCGGGATTCCGACCGGCCAGTTGCGCGTCGGCGAGCATCAGATCGATTTCAGCGCGGCACTCCGAAGTGCCGAAGCCTCGACGCGCGACGGCGGCGGCGCGCTCAATCGAAGGCATCGCGGCGTGCGGATCGCCCTGGGCGAGACCAAGCAACCCGGTTCTCCGTCCCGCGCTCAAATGCTCATGGGGAGAGAAGGCGCGCGCAAAAAGCCGGCCGGACTGCCCCGCGGCCTTCGCGGCGTCCGTCCACTCACCGGTGTGGGCCATCAGATCGGCGCGATCCGAAAGCACGGCGGCAAAGGCGCCGGTGTCCCGCAGCCCATTCGAGAGTCGTGCGGCTCGATCCAGGTCTCGCCGGGCGCCCGGGCTGTCGCCGCTTTCGCGGGCGACCCGTGCATGCAGCTGAAGCGCTTCCAGGTACTTCTCACGCTTCTTCGCTTCGATGGCCCGAGCGCAAGCCGCGTCGGCGGCGCTCGCCGCCTCGACCAGTCGGCCGGAACGGAGTGCGACCTGAGCGCGAAACAAACGCAGGTCGATGCCGTCGGTATGAAGTGCCGCGAAGTTCGACTCGACCGCAGCATCAGCTTCCTTGAAGCGACCGAGTCCAAGCAGGGCGCGAATCCGCGAGCCTTCGGCGAGCGGTATCAGACGATCGGAAGACTGAAGGCCTTTCAAAGTCTCGGCCGCCCAATCGAGCGCCGCCGCGAAGCGACCGAGTCCGAGCGAGATCTCCGCGCGAAGTGCTGTGAAGGCGCGGCGATGACCCTGTCCGATGCGGCGGGTCCGAGCCTGCGCGGTTCGATCAGCCTCGACGTGCCGTCCGCGGGCCACCAGAGATCGGAGTTCAAGGAGAATCGCGTCGCCGCTTTGATCCGTGTTTGGAGGAAGAAACATGCTTGGGAAACCTTTCTGCGTTGGAAGGATGGTCCCTTTAATGAGTAATCGTTCATTAATTAGCTTGTGACGCTTTCCCAAGCGTCACATCCGGTGCTTTGGCGGGATAACGTGGTCCGCCCGCAGCCTGTTCGAGGGCTCCTCTTTCATGATCGTCGCCATCGATGTCACGACCCTCCGGGGCCACATTTCGGGAGTTGGCTACTACACAGCCAGGATCGTTGATCACCTCGCAGGACGCGTAGGTCACGGTGTTTCAGAGTTGCTGCTCCTCTCGAATGGACCGGTCGAGCGCGCCCTTCCCTCCTCCGCGCGACTGATCGAGGGCTTCCGCTTTCCGATCCGCTCGGTCTGGATGCAGTTTCTGCTGCCGATTCTTCTCAGGAAGACGCGGCCAGACATCGTCCACTACACGAACTACCTCGCACCGGCGGTCCGCACGGGCCCCTACGTGGTGTCGATCCACGACATGAGTCTGACCCGCACCCCCGAACATCACACTTTGAAGAAGCGGCTCCTGACCGCGAGTCTCATCCCGACCGTGGCGCGAGGCGCGCGACGTGTGCTGACCCCTTCGCTTGCCACCAAAGGTGATGTCGTGGAAGAACTGGGGATCGACGAAGCGCGCGTTCTCTCCATCCCCTATGCCGCGGCGGAAATGTTCCAGCCAACGCTCACGCCACCTGCTGATCCTCGGCTGCGCCAGCCGTACTTCCTTTTCGTCGGCACGATCGAACCCCGGAAAAACCTCGTCCGGCTTCTCGATGCCTTCGCGGAGTTTGCTCGCGAGATCGCCGGGGTGAATCTTGTCCTCGCCGGTCAACGCGGCTGGAAGTGTGAAGACATCTACGCCCGCGCCGCGGCGGCCGACATCTCTTCGCGAACGATGGTCCTGGACTACGTAGACGAGCCTTCCCTTCCGTCGCTCTATTCCCACGCACTCGCCTGCGTTTATCCAAGCCTCTTCGAGGGCTTCGGATTTCCAGTGGTGGAGGCGATGGCTTGTGGGACGCCCGTTCTCACCTCGAACACGACATCGCTCGGCGAGATCGGCGACGGAGCGGCCCTTCTTGTCGATCCACTCAGTACCCGGGCGATCACGTCCGCGCTTTTCGACCTCGCGCGCAACGAAGGTCTGCGCGCCGATCTTCGAGCCAAGGGCCTGGTCCGAGCACGCTCTTTCTCATGGGACGAGACGGGGCGGCGGACACTTCAGGCTTACCAACGCGCCCTGGACTGTTAGATTCCCCGCCGAATGCGCGTCCTTACTGCCGGTGAATCTCACGGACCAGGAATTCTTTGCCTGGTCGAAGGCCTCCCTGCGGGGCTGGACATCCAGCAAACCCGTATCAATGCTGAGCTCGCCCGAAGGCAGCGTGGCTATGGCCGCGGCGGACGGATGAAGATCGAACAGGATGAGGTGGAGATTCTGACCGGCGTCCGGCATGGCTTGACCCTCGGCTCTCCGGTGACGCTGCTGGTTCGAAACAAGGATCACGCGAACTGGCTCGATGTCATGTCTCCGGAATCGCTGCCGGAAGCGGAACGTGCAGCGGCCATTGCGCGTCGCGAACGCACTTCACCCCGTCCGGGCCACGCCGACCTCGCCGGCGCCCTCAAGTTCATGACCAAGGATCTGCGAAACATCATCGAACGATCCAGCGCGCGCGACACCGCCGCTCGCGTGGCCGCCGGCATGCTGGTGCAATCCGTCCTGGACGTCTTTGGAATCGAGGTGCGGTCGCACGTCATCCGAATCGAAGGCGCGGTGATCGAACGCGATGTGACCTTTGAAGAGATGGCCGAGGCATCGAGCAATGACGTTGGGTGCGCTGACCCGGAGGTTGCTCAGCGGATGCGCGCGGCGATTGATGGCGCGAAGAAAGACGGCGATACCGTCGGAGGCGAGTTCGAGATCGCGGTCCGTGGGCTGCCCCCCGGCGTCGGCACCTTCGCGCAATGGACGCTTCGCCTCGACGGTTTGCTCGCGCAGGGTCTGATGTCGATCCCCTCGGTCAAGGCGGTGGCGCTGGGATTCGGTTTCGATGCGGGCCACATGCGCGGCAGCGCCTTCCACGACAAGATCGGGTACGCGCCTTCCAAGGGATTCACCCGACCGTCCAATCACGCGGGCGGAATCGAGGGCGGGATCTCCAATGGCGAGGAGATCCGCGTCCGCGCCATCGTGAAGGCGATCCCGACGTTGATGAACCGGCTGCCTTCGGTGGATCTCAAAACGCTCGAGCCGGCGCCGGCCGCCATCGAACGCAGCGATACCTGCGTCGTTCCGGCGGCGGCGGTCGTGGGTGAAGCCATGGTCCGCGTTGTTCTTGCCCAGGCCCTTCTTGAGGCCTATGGGTCTGATTCGCGACAGCAGCTGACCGCGCATTTCGAAGCCACGCGTAACTTGCGGGCTTCGACCTTCGGTTTCAGCGAAGATCAGAAGTAGAGGAAAGAAAACATCTTGGCTATCAGGCCCATCGTTAAGTGGGGAGAGGGTGTGCTGCACGAGCCCTCTGCTCTCGTACCCGAAGTCACCGACGAGATCCGAAAACTGCTCGACGACATGCACGAGACCATGATCGCAGCGCCCGGCATCGGGCTGGCCGCTCCGCAGATCGGAGTGCCCCTACGCGTCATCATCGTCGACCTCTCTGTGGGTAAGGATCCGGCGCAGCTCATCGAGCTGATCAATCCTGAATTCATTTCCCGCGAAGGCGAGGTCAAGGACGAGGAAGGCTGCTTGTCCGTGCCTGGCTACGTCGGCTCGCCGGTTCGCCCGAAGTTCGTTCGGGTGAAGGGTCTCGCGCGTGACGGCTCAGAGCGCGTCCACGAAGGCGAGGGCCTTCTGGCGGTGGCGTTCTGCCATGAGATCGATCACATCGAAGGCAAGCTTTTCGTCGATCGCCTGACCCCGCTCAAGCGCGATCTGATGGTGCGCAAGCTTCGCAAGCGTCACAAGTACAACGACTGGGACGAATAGGCGCTTGAAAATCGTCTTCATGGGAACCGGAGAGTTCGCGGTTCCCTCGCTTGAGGCTGTCCATGCCGCCGGACACATCGTTTCGCTGGTCGTGAGTCAGCCCGATCGGCCGCAAGGCCGGGGCCTGACGTTGCGTCCCACACCGATCAAGGCGGTCGCGGAGCGGTTGGGTCTTCCGGTGTTTCAACCCGAGAAACTTCGTCTCGAATCAGACCGTGTGATCGCGGAGCAGGCCGACATTCTGGTCGTCGTTGCTTACGGACAGATCCTGCGCGAGAACGTCCTGCAGTGCGCCACGCGAGGCGCGATCAATGTTCATGCCTCGCTTCTTCCGAAATACCGGGGCGCTGCGCCGATCCAATGGGCAATGGCGAACGGCGAAACCGTCACCGGCGTGACCACCATGCAGCTCGATCGCGGCATGGATACGGGACCGATGCTCCTCCAGCGCGAATGTGCGATCGCGCCCGAGGACACGACCGCGACGCTTGAGCCGAAACTCGCGGCCATCGGCGCAACTCTGCTGCTCGAGACGTTGACCGGGCTAGAGGCGGGAATTCTGATCGCGCAAGCGCAGGATCACAGTCAGGCCACCATGGCTCCCTTGATCAAGAAAACCGATGGCCTGGTCGAGTTCACCCGCGGAGCGTCCGACATCGCAAACCGCCTCCGTGGCTTTTCGCCCTGGCCTGGGGTTCAGTTCGTCCACGAAGGCCGGACCATCAAGATCCTGACCGCCTCCCCTGGCCCCGATTCGACGAGCTCCGGACCCGGACAGATCCTCGCCATCTCGCGGGAGGGCGTCGATGTCGCCTGCGGTGAGGGCTCGATTCTTCGCGTGGCGCGCGTTCAGCCGGAGAGCCGTGGTCCGGTCTCGGGATTTGATTTCGCCAACGGATCCAAGCTGCGGGTGGGGATGATTCTGGGCGGCAGCGCCGCTCCCGGGCCGACGGCGGTTCCAAACGCCGCCAAAGACTAAACTTCGGGCTTCCAACCCCACCATGCTCCGCAAGCTCTTCGTCCTGTCCCTGGCACTCACGTGCGGTTTGATCTCGGCGGCTCTGACCCTGCGGATCGTCAGAAACTCGCAGAGCACCTCGGTTCCCAATCTGACCGGACGAACTCTGGCCGCCGCCACGAACGACGCGGGCCAGAGGCGCCTCAGAGTGAAGGTGATGGGCCGGAAGAATCATCCGAAGATCGGCACCGGCCGGGTCATCGAGCAAGACCCGCTGCCTGGGACCTACACCAA
Source organism: Vicinamibacteria bacterium (assembly GCA_039932395.1). Taxonomy (GTDB): domain Bacteria; phylum Acidobacteriota; class Vicinamibacteria; order Fen-336; family JAGNNV01; genus JAGNNV01. The sequence continues at coordinate 15,325 of JBDTQB010000081.1, forward strand.
GGAGAACCGGACGCTTCGCGTCATCCTCAGCACGGGGCCGAAAAAGACCACCGTGCCGGACGTCCAGGGTCAGGGACTCAGGAGCGCGCGTCTGCGTCTCGAAAGCATGGGCGTTCCCATCCGACGCATCATCGAGGCTCCATCCGCGTCCGTGGACGATACCGTTCTCGTTCAGGTGCCGGACGCCGGAATCGTCGAGAACCTCGGCGAAGGCGTGCTGCTGGTGGTCGCCCGCAATGGCTCGCTGCGTGACTACGTCATGCCTGACCTGATCGGGAAAAGCATGACCGACATCTCGCGAGCCTTCGAGAGCCGCGGCTTCGTGCCGCCGCAGGTTCGCTACAAGAGCTATCCCGGCCTGGAACGCGGAACCATCCTGTCGCAAAGTCCACTCGCGGGGTATCGGCTGAATCCACGCACCGCCGTGATCTTCGAGGTCTCGCAGGGATCATGATGTTCCCGAGCACGAAGTCAACCGTTCGAGTGCGCTTCGCCGAAACCGACAAGTTCGGCTTCGCCTATCACGGCGCCTATTTCGCCTGGTTCGAAGTGGCGAGAACAGACTGGCTGCGCCATCAGGGGCTCACGTACGTTCAGTTGATGGAAAAGGGCATCCATCTGCCCGTGACATCGACCGACGCGAAGTTCTTGCTTCCGGTGGCCTACGACGACGTCCTCGAGATCACCACGACGTTGGAACACGCCACGGGCGTCCGTCTGACCTTCAACTATGAACTTCGGCGGGAGAACGCGCCGGAGATCCTGACCCGCGCACACACGGAGCACGCGGCGG
>JBDTQB010000082.1:0-15774 GCA_039932395.1 Vicinamibacteria bacterium
GCACCCGCATCACCGTCAAGTTCGTGCTCGAGCGCAACATCGAAGACGCAGCCCAAGACGTACGCGAAAAAGTCTCAGGCGCCTTGCGGCAGCTTCCGCCCAACATTCTGCCGCCCGTCATCCAAAAGGCTGATCCCGACGCCGACCCCGTCATCGGCATCGTGGTCTCCAGCAAGCGCAGCCTGCGCGAGACCAGCGAGATCGCCGACAAGCAGATCAAGCGCATTCTAGAAACCGTTGATGGCGTCGGCGAGGTTGCGCTGACCGGCGCGCGTGAACGTCAAATCCGCGTCTTCCTCGATGGCGATCAGCTCTTCGCCCACAACCTCACGATTAACGACGTCCAGAAGGCGATCGAGTCGGAGAACGTCGAGATCCCCGGCGGCCGCATCACCCGCGGCGCCAACGAACTCGGGGTGCGAACAGTCGGCCGCGTCGACGCCATCGCCCAGTTCGGCGAGATCGTGGTCGCGAACGTGGGCGGTGTGCCGGTACGCGTGCGTGAACTCGGCCGCGTCGAAGACACCTACGCCGAGCCGCGCACCTGGAACTCTTTCGAGGACGAGGAAGCGGTCAGCCTTGATGTACGTCGACAGACCGGCACGAACACCGTCAAGGTCATCAACGCCATCAAAGCTCGCATCGACGACGTCCGCCGCAGTCTTCCTGCCGACGTGAAGCTGCGGATCATCAAAGACCAGTCTGTCTTCATCAACGCTTCGATCGCTTCTCTGGAAGAGCATCTGCTCTTCGGCAGCGTGCTCGCGAGCCTAGTGGTCATGCTCTTCATCCGCGACATCCGGTCGGTTCTCATCTCCGCCATCGCGATCCCCACCTCCATCCTCGCCACCTTCACTCTGTTGAAGGTCATGGACTTCACCCTGAACAACATGACGCTCCTGGCCTTGACCCTGGCCGTCGGCATCGTGATCGACGACGCCATCGTGGTGCTCGAAAACATCGTCCGCTACATCCAGGAGAAGGGGTACACGCCCTACCAGGCCGCCATCGATGCGACCCGCGAAATCACTCTCGCCGTCGTGGCCACCACCTTGTCCCTGGTCATCATCTTCCTGCCCATCGCCTTCATGAACGGCTACGCGCGCCGCTACGTGAATCAGTTCGGCTGGGCCATGGCCTTCTCGATTCTGGTTTCGATGCTCATCAGTTTCACTCTGACGCCGATGCTGAGTTCGCGCTTCCTCAAGCCGGCCACCGGAGACGGGCACGGACATGGCGGCGGACGCAAGGTCACCTTCTTTACGAAGTTCGAGAACTTCTACAGCAGACTGCTCGACTGGTCGCTCAATCACCGCGGTCGGGTGATGGCCATAGCACTCGGCATTTTCCTGCTGACCTTTCCGTTGAACGCGCTGGTCGGCCGGGACTGGATTCCGCCCGACGACCAGAGCGAATTCATGATGTCGCTAAACCTGCCCGAGGGAACGTCCATCACCGAAACCCAGCGGATGGTCACCGGGCTCAGCAACGAAGTGAAAAAGCTCAAGGAAGTCGCCTTCGTCAATCCCTACATTCACGAAGGCATCATGAGCCACGCGCATCTCTACGTGCGGCTGGTGGATATCACGGAGCGCAAGAAGTCGAACATGCAGGTCGCGCAGGATGTTCGCCAGATTGCTTCGTTGATTCCTAATCTGCGCTACAAGGCGGTCATTCCGTCGGCGCTGGGTGGAGGCGAAACCTTCTTCCCCATCCGCGCCATCATCCTCGGACCCGACCTCCGGGTGGCCGCCGAGTCGGCCAAGCAACTGGCTGACCTGATGCGACCGGTGAAGGGGTTCGTCGACGTTGAACCAACAATCAGCCTCAACAGCCCCGAGCTTCAAGTGAAGATCGATCGCCAGCGCGCCTCCGACCTAGGAGTGCGTGCGTCCGACATCGCGGGTGCGGTGCGCCTGATGATCGCGGGCGAAGATCAGATCTCCACCTTCAAGGAAGGCGACGAACAGTACCCGGTCACCATGCAGCTTCTCCCCGAACAGCAGAAGGATCCGGAGCGCCTCTCGCGTCTGATGGTTCCTTCGTCGAAGCTTGGCCAGGTCCGTCTCGACAACGTCGCGACCATTGAGCGCGGCTTCGGCCCTGCCCGCATCGAGCGCTACAACCGCCAGTTCCAGGTCACGGTGAACGCGAACAACGCCGCCGACTACCCCCTCGACGTGGCCGCCCGAACCGTCAACGGCATGATCAAGGACATCGGTCTTCCCCGCGGCTACTCCAGCAAACTCGGCGGCTCGGTGAAGATCCTCGACGAAACCACCCACAACCTGATCATCGCTTTCCTGCTCGCTTCGATCTTCATGTACATGGTTCTAGCGGCGCAGTTCGACAGCTTCACTCATCCCTTCACCATCATGCTGGCGCTGCCGTTGTCGATTCCCTTCGCGCTGCTGTCTCTGCTTCTGACCGGCCGCACGCTGAACCTGTGGAGCGCCCTCGGAGTCCTGCTGTTGCTTGGCATCGTCAAGAAGAACGGCATCCTGCAGGTTGACTACGCGAACAAGCTCCGGTCCGAAGGCATGGGCGCACAAGAGGCGATCCGACAGGCTTGTCAGGTCCGCCTGCGTCCCATCATCATGACCACGATGTCGATCGTCGCGGGCCTGGCACCCACCGCGGTCGGCCTGGGTGCTGGTGCGGCGCAGCGATCCGCGGTCGCGGTCACCATCATCGGTGGCCAAAGTCTGTGCCTGATCCTCACCCTGTTGGTTACACCCGTGGCGTACTCGCTGGTGGCGGAAGCGGAAGAACGCGGCTTTGCCGCAGCGACCCAACCGTTGCTGGCGCGACTGCGCAACCGATTCCGTTCGCCGCGTCCCGCTTCCAACTAGAAGCCGCGCGGAAACAACCGGCGGGCGGGTGACAACGGTCGCCGCCGGCGACCTGTAGGCTAGGAACACATGAGCCCCAGCAGCCTGCCCGACGTCGAACCCATCCTCAGCATTCCCGGCAGCGCCGCCGACCATCTCTATCGCGAAGGCAGCGCCAAGGCATCCTTCTGGGAGACGCTCTTCGGTTCGAGCCTGAGCGCCAAGCGGCGCCCCCACGTCTCCGTCCTTCCCGATGGCACGCGTGTGTTTGACATACCGGTCGAGCCCATCGAACACGAACTTCTGCGCAGTGCTACGGCATGGATGACATCGCCGGAGTTCGAGGAGATCAGCCGCGAAGCAGCCGCCCTCCTGGCCGACAAGGCGGTCACGGTCAAGCTCATCGGGCTTCAGGCGCAAGGGCACGCGGTCGCCACCTTCGCGCTTCGCTTCGACGTGAAAGAAGCGGCCACCGTCGTGGCACCCTCCGTCCCGGGCGCGTTCCGATCGTGGTTCGGCGCGGAGCACGCTCAGATCGCGCAAGAGACGTTGATCCCGTTCGGTTTCACCCCGCAGATCTAGGAACAAGCCAGCCATGAACGTCTCCATGTTTCTTGGTGTGATGTCTCTGCTCGCGGCCATTTCAGCTACAAGCCAGACGGGCGATCCTTCAGCGCCGGCATCGCCGTGGCGATCGCAGACCAGTCCCGTGACCGTCGAACTGCGCGGCCTCGCCGTCATCAGTCCCAAGGTTGCGTGGGCGAGCGGTGCTAAAGGCACGGTGCTGCGCACGACGGACGGCGAGAGCTGGTCGATCCTTCCCGTCGCGGGAGCCGAGGCCCTTGACTTCCGCGACATCGAAGCGTGGGACGAGAACAACGCCATCGCGATGAGCATCGGGCCAGGCATGGCCTCGAACGTCTACAAGACCACCGACGGAGGTAAGTCATGGCGCAGGGTCTTTGCCAACCCCGAGCCGACGGGCTTCTGGGACGCGATCACATTCTGGGACCGCAAGAACGGAGCGTTGTTCGGTGATCCCGTGCGCGGACGATTTCAGGTTTATCTGACCTCGGACGGTGGAGAGTCGTGGCACGCCGTCGACGACGCGGGCCTGCCCCTGGCACTCGAGAACGAGGGTGCTTTCGCTGCAAGTGGATCCTGTCTCGTCGCCGGATCGAACAAGCGCCTGGCCTTTGTGACCGGGGGCGCCGCCGAATCGCGGGTCTTCGTTTCGATGGATGGCGGCAAGAACTTTCACGTTTCGTCGTCGCCTGTTCTCGCCGGGGCGGCTCCGAAGGGCCTCTTCTCCGCCTTGTGGCTCAACGGCAAATCTCTGGTTGTGGTGGGCGGCGACTACAAGGAGCGCACGCTCGATGGTGTGAACGCAGCCACGTCCACGAATGGCGGCGCGCATTGGACACCCATCCATGCTCAGCCGGTTGGCTTCCTGTCCAGCGTGGTTGAAGGACCTGACGCGAAATCGCCGATCGTTGCGGTAGGCCTTGCCGGCACCGGGATCAGTATCGATGGCGGCGCGACCTGGAAGGCTCTGGACGCGACGCCCTACAACACAGCAGGTTTCGCCAAAGGCGGCGGATTCGCGGTCGGGCCCAAGGGCGTGATCGCCCGCTGGCACAATTAGGGCCGACGGCTCATCAACGTGGCGTAGGCCGCTTCGACTTTCTCGCGATAACGAGCGGTCGAAAACTCCCGTTCGAGCAGCACCATCCCGTTGACCGCGCGTCGTGTGCGCTCATCCGGATCGTTGAGCGCTGCATCGATTCCGGATGCGAGCGCGGCTGCGTTCGGCTCCACTAGAAACGCGGTGTCGTCGGACAACACCTGGGTGTGGGTGTCGAGGCGAGTCGCCACGATCGGAACGCCCGACGCAAGGTAGGTGTAGATCTTGAACGGGGTGTTGCCTCCCAGAGTGCGGGGCGAGACAAGGACGTCGGCAAGAGCCATCCACCTGGGCAGGGAGTCCGGCGACTGCTTCCCGACAAAGCGGGTACGTGAGCGCGCGTCGGGCGAGAGACGCTGCTGAACCGCTTCGATGTCGCCGGCTTCGCCTCCAACAAAGACGAAGATCGCATCCTTCGCGCGGCCGGCGGCAGCCGCCATCATGTCGACGCCCTGATACGGCTCGAAGTTGCCGGTGTAGAGCGCCACCGGCGCATCACCGAGTTGAAGGTCGGAGCGCAGCGCCTTGGCGGCTTCGCGGTCCGCGGACGTCAACGCAGACACGAGCGGCGGATCCTGAAGGATGCGCACGGGCAACGATGGCCGAACCAGCCGCGCCGCTTCTTCGAGCCGCGGGTTGATGACCAGGGCGAGGTCGGCGCGCTGAAGGGACCGCGCGTGAAGAGATTGAGCCATCGGACCCAGCGCGCGCGCCAACGTGGACTTCGATTGGCCGAGCTGTTCCCCGAGGTCCGAATCCATATCGACCACGAACTTCAGCTCGCGAGGAAGAAAGGGAGCGACCAGGAACGCGGCTTCCTCCACGGCGTGAACCACATCGTATCGACCAGAGCGGGCCAATCGAATCGCTTGCGCCGCGAAGGGAATGTCCTGAAGCGCCTTCGCCAGCGAGAAACCAGGCCGGATGCGACCACCGCTGACGCGGGCAGAACGAAGGTGGCGCACGCGCGGCGCGGTCCAGGCCTCGCCCTGCGGAAACGTCAGCAGGTCGACGTCATGCCCCAGCTCCCCAAGCGTCTTCGTCAGCGCCGCAACGGCAAGCGGCGTACCGCGCACCTCATAAAACGGCTGCGGCGCAAGAAAAAGAACCCGCAAGCTTCAATGAGACAAAAATCGCTCGGCGTCGATCGCGGCCATGCAGCCGGTGCCGGCCGCCGTGACCGCCTGACGGTACTGATGATCAGCGACGTCGCCCGCCGCAAACACGCCGGGAATGCTGGTCGCCGTGGTTCCGTTCTTAGTGATGAGGTAGCCGCTCTCGTCGGTCTCAAGCTGGCCGCCGAAGACTGCGGTATTGGGCTCGTGGCCGATGCCCATGAACACGCCGCCCGCCTCGACTTCCTTCGTCTCCCCGGTCTTCAGGTTCCTGACCAGGACGCCGCGGAGCCGACCTTCAGCCTTGCCGAGATAGCGTTCGATCGCGGAATCGAGCATCCACTCGATCTTCGGATTCTTCTGCGCCTTCTCCTGCATGATCTTCGACGCGCGCAGGGTGTCGCGGCGATGCACGATCGTCACCTTGGACGCGAACTTAGTGAGGTACGTGGCTTCTTCCATCGCGGTATCGCCCCCGCCGACCACCATCACGTGCTTGTTCTTATAGAAGAAGCCATCGCAGGTGGCGCAGGCCGAGACGCCGCCGATCTTGGTGCGGAACTCAACCTCTTCGTCGATGCCCAGCCACTTCGCACGGGCGCCGGTCGCCACGATCAACGCGTCGGTGGTGATGTCCCCAATGCTGGTCTTGAGGACGAACGGCCGCGAACCGAGGGCCGCGGACTCAACCGAACCGGTAATGAACTGGGTGCCAAAGCGCTCAGCCTGCGTGCGCATGCCTTCCATCAACTCCGGCCCGAGAATCCCCTTCGGAAAGCCAGGGAAGTTGTCGACGTCGGTGGTCAGCATGAGCTGCCCGCCCGCGACATCCGTGGGGTCGTCGTTGCCTCCGCCTTCAATAACGAGAGGCTTGAGTTCGGCTCGAGCCGCATAGATGGCGGCGGTCAAACCCGCCGGGCCCGAACCCAGGATGACGACTTTGTGGTGATTCTCGGCTGACATAGGGGTGAAGCTTAGCCGCGACGTGCTGTCCTGGCGGCCATCCATCTCGTGTGTTTGAACATGAACCGCCTACACTGGGCATCAGGAGATCAAACACACATGAGCGAACCAAGCACCGGCCAGGTCAACTGGATCACCACCGCCTTCGCGGTTCTTCTTCTCGCCCTGGGGTTCGGCTTCCTCCTTTCCGGGCAGTGGATGGGCGTCACCTTCTTTGGCCGGAATGACGTCGAGCCACTCGCGTCTCTCATGGGCGCGGCGTTGCTTGCGTTTGGAGCGATGTGCTGGGTCGCCCGGCGCGCAGCTCTCGGGGGGATCTATGGCAAGGGCGTCGTGACCGCGAATCAGGTTCACTTCTTTGTGGGCGCGATGGTGCTGATCAAGCACGGCGCGGCGGTGGGAGGCCCTGGAATGTACTGGTTGCTTACCGCCTTCTACGTTCTAGGTGCGGCCTACTTCTGCTATCTCGTGGTCACCACTCCGAAGCGGACATAGCAAACTTCAGCCTCCTTCCTCAGAGGCGCGCCGCACCCTCTCTTTGTCCCGATGCTTCGGCAATAAGGGCTAAACGCTTTCCGATCGCGACCGGAGCCGCATCGCTGGAAAGCGACTCCTGCCGCTGACGGTGCTCTCAACGTGTGTGTTTGCCACGTGTCGTCGTGTCCGTGCTTTCGCTTTGCCTCATGGCACATGAAGTGCTGCAGGTAAGCGCAGGACCACCTTCGGTTCGAGGAGAGCACGCGATGAAAATCGACAAGAACGACGTTACTCATGCAGCTCACGACGGCGCGGCCACCTCGGAGCGCGGCACCGGAATGATGAAGGCGCTCACTTACCACGGTCCGGGCAAACGGAGTTTGGACGAGAGGACGCGGCCGGCAATTCAGCAGGCCACGGACGCGATCGTTCGAGTCACCACGACCACCATCTGCGGATCCGACCTGCACATCCTCAAGGGCGACGTGCCCGAAACGCCGATCGGACTGATCCTCGGGCACGAAGGTGTGGGCATCGTAGAGGACGTGGGATCCGGCGTCACCAAGTTCCAGAAGGGCGACAAGGTCCTGATCTCCTGCATCACCTCCTGCGCCAGTTGCGACTACTGCCTCCGCGGCATGCGTTCGCATTGCCGCAATGGTGGCTGGATCCTCGGCCACCTCATCGACGGAACGCAGGCGGAATACGTCCGCATCCCCCACGCGAACACGAGTCTCTACGCCCTTCCCGAGGATGCCGATGAAGAGATCGCCGTTCTTCTGAGCGACATCCTTCCCACCGGCTTCGAATGTGGCGTCCTGAATGGACGGGTCAAACCCGGCGACACCGTCGCCATCGTGGGCGCCGGTCCGATCGGCCTGGCTGCTCTTCTCACCGCCCAGCTCTTCTCCCCGGCGGAGATTCTGATGATCGATCTTGATGCCAACAGGCTCGAGTCCGCCCTGACGTTCGGCGCAACCCACGCGATCAACAGCCATGACGGCAAGGCGGTGGAGAAGGTGATGGCGCTTACCGGCGGCGAAGGCGTGGACGTAGCCATCGAAGCGGTCGGCACCCCCGCCACGTTCGACATCTGTCAGGCCATCGTCGCCCCCGGCGGCGTCCTCGCCAACATAGGCGTGCATGGCAAACCCGTGCAGCTACAAATGGAAAAGCTGTGGTCCCAGAACATCTCCATGACCACACGCCTCGTTGACACGATCACGACGCCGATGCTTTTGAAGTCCGTGCTCTCCGGACGGCTGAAGCCCAAGTCGCTGATCACTCACCGCTTTCAGCTCAGTGAGACCATGGCGGCCTACGATGTCTTCTCGGATGCCGCGAAACAGCGCGCCTTGAAGGTGATTCTCACCAGCGGCGCGAAGGCGTCCGCATGACGTCATCCTCCAACACGCGCCTCCCCCTCAAGGAGATCCTCTGCCCGACCGACTTCTCCGATTTTTCGGAACATGCGATGAAGCGCGCCGTGAGCCTGGCGAAATGGTTCCATGCCCGCGTGACCGTGGTGCACGTCATCCCCGTCATGTCTTCCCAGGTCATGATGCCGAGCCCGCTTGCGAGCACGTATCTCGGCGTACCCGCAGAGATGCTTCAGGAGCGCCGAAAGGATGCCGCCAAGGAGCTGGACGAGCTGGCAAAGCGCCATCACACTCTCGGTGTCACGATCGAAACGACGATCCTCGACGGGCATCCCGCGAAGGAGATCGCGAAGTTCGCCCGAACCCTTCCAGCCAACCTGGTCGTCATGGGCACGCACGGACGCAGCGGCTGGGACCGATTCCTCATGGGTTCCACCACGGAGAAACTCATGCGGTCTCTGCCGTGTCCCGTTCTCACCACGGGGCTCGCCGATGCGTCCGACGACGGCGCGGTGTTCCGGCGCATCCTCTGCGCGGTGGACTTGCGCCCTGGGAGCGACTCAACCGTCAACATCGCGTTCGCGCTGGCGGAGGAATATCTGGCGGACGTAACTCTGCTGAATGTCGTCGATGGCGGTCGGTTCGAGTGGGCGCCGAAGGATTCGCATCCTCGGACGAGTGCCGAGTTTCTCCACACTGCGCTCGAGAACGCGAAGGCCGCGCTCGACGTGATGACCGGGGATCGCCGCGCCGGCAAGATCACGACACGTGTCGAGACCGGATCTGCCTGGCGGTCCACGATGCAGGTCGCGAAGGAAATCAACGCTGACCTGATCGTGGTAGGCGCCCACGGACCGGGGACGTTCGCCGACTCGTTCCTCGGCTCGACCGTCAATCAGATCGTTCGACACGCGACCTGCCCCGTGTTCATCGCAAAACCGACAAAGAGCGCTGCCGCACAGACGGCTGCCGCCGTGGCTAGTTAACGTTTTCGTGGGTACCTAAAATTTCCTTACTCCGGGTCATGACGGTCTCCTATTCAGAAAGGCGCGTAACTTGGCAATAACCGCATGGACTCTTTCGATAGGCGTTCTGAGTGTGGCCCTCGTCGTCGCCCCACGTCCACCCCCGCCGCCAGCGGAACAAGCGTCAGCGACGGCGGTAGCTATCCCCAAAGCGGCCGCCACTCCGGCGACCATCACGCCTCCGGCAAAGGGGGTCGACGAGGACAACGCCCCCTTTGATTCGACTGACTGCAAGGCCTGTCACGAACCCGCCGTCACCAAACTTCAGCAAACCCGTCATGGCGGCCTCGAACAAAGCTGCGCCAGCTGCCACGACCGCGCCAAGTCCCTCGCCCATTCCAAGGGACAGGCCGACGGCCTGGGCACTCCCGGCCCTTCGATCAAGACAATGGCGGCGCGCGATGTCAGCGCCACCTGCCTCGGCTGCCACGAGAAGGGCGACCGCATGCACTTCGCGGGAAGCGCCCACGATCGCAAGGATGTCAGCTGCATCTCGTGCCACAGCGTGCACAGCTTCAAGTCTGTCCGTTCGCAGCTGAAAACGGTCAAGGACTCCGAAAACTGCTTCAGCTGTCACACGCAGATCAGGGCCAAGATGATGCGGTCTTCTCATCATCCTGTGCGCGAAGGCAAGCTCGACTGCTCGAGCTGTCATAACCCGCACGACGGCTCGAAGCCAAAGCTGCTCAAGACCAGCTGGGTCAACGACACCTGCTACAGCTGTCATGCGGAGAAACGCGGGCCTTTCCTCTGGGAACACGCTCCGGTGCGCGAGAACTGCGCGAACTGTCACGATCCGCACGGTTCAAACCACGACAAATTGCTGGTGGCGAAGCTTCCCTTTCTCTGTCAGCGCTGTCATCTGAATACGCGCCATCCCGGAACGCTCTACGACGGCGCCACAAGCCTCGCGGGGGCAAGCGTGCCATCCGCCGGCGTCCCCACGGTCAGTAACCGCGCGGTGGAACACGCATGCAAGAACTGCCACCAGAACGTTCACGGCAGCAACAGTCCTTCGGGCGCGTACCTCGGGAGATAGCGATGAATACACAATGGCTCGTCATCGCACTCTCCGCCCTCGGCGCAACCGCGACGGCTCAGGCTCCGCCGGCTCCCAAGCCCCAGGCGTCCCCCGTTCAAGACGCCAAAAAGACAGCCGAAGCGCCCACGGCAGCTGCCGCCACGCCAGCTGCCAAACCAGCCGACGCTCCGATGTCCGACGACTGGAAGGCCGGGAGCGTCACGTTCGGCGCGCAACAGACTGACAGCAGTTCCATCTCCTCGAAGTTCATGGAATACCGCGAAGTCCCAAACGGCGTGGTGGTGCCTCAGTTCCGCTTTCAGGGCAAGAGGAACGCGCTTCGCTATGACTTCATCGGCGAAAACATCGCTCAGACCGATCAGCGTTTCCGCATGCGCCTCGGTAAAGAGACCTGGCGCGTGGAGGGCGACTACAACCGTATCCCCCACAACTTTGGCAACGGGGGCCACACGCTTCTCGAAGAAACGAGCGAGGGCGTCTGGCAGATCAGCGACACCCTCCAGCGCTCGTTCCAGACCACACTCGAATCGACCGTTCCGAAGAGCGCCATTAACTTCCCCTTCTTGCTTGCCCTGGTGTCGCCTTCCCTGGCCGCGGCCAACACCGTGGATGTCAAGCTCACGCGAGAGCGTGGCAAGCTGACTTTCATCTCCAAGCCGTCGTCCCCCATCGAATTGAAGGTCATCTACAACCGAGAGCGTCGCACGGGCAGCCGCGCGGCTTCCGGCACTTCATTCGGTTTCGGAAACGTAGTCGAACTGCCGGAGCCGCTGCACTATCTGACCCAGGACTTTGGCGCCGAGGGCCAGTACGACAGCAAGCATGTCGTTGTGCGGGTGGGCGCGCACGTCAATCAGTTCTCAAACCGCATCCAGTCCTTGACCTTCGACAACCCATTCCGGGTTACCGATTCCACCGATCCTTCGGCGTATCAGGCACCCGGCTCGGCTTCCACCAATGGCTCCTCGGTCGGGCGCATCTCTCTGCCTCCAGACAATGAGGCGGTCATCGGCAACGTGTCCGTGATGTTCAAGCTGCGCGATCGAACGCGTCTTTCGATCGATGGTTCGGCAGCTCGCTCGACCCAGAACAAGTCCCCTTTTCTTGCCTACTCGACCAACACATCCATCACCACACCTCTCAATGCGAGCTCCGTGTCGACGCTTCCCGCGTCGCGGCTCGACGGCAAAGCGGATGTGAGGTCGGTCAACGTCTACTTCACGTCCCAGCCCGTTCCGAATCTGTCCCTCACGGCGCGGGCGCAGGTCTACGACTTCGCGAACCACACGCCCCGCATCACGTTTCCCGGTTACGTCCGCTTCGACGGTCCTTGGAGCGACATCGCCCGAATCAGCGTGCCTTACGGCTATAAGAGCAATCGTCTGGATGCGACTGCCGGCTATCGCTTCGGTGATCTGTTGGTCGAGGCGGGGCTCAAACGCGTCACCATGGACCGAACCTTCCGCGAGACGGAGAGCACCACCGAGAACGGCGTGAGTCTCGCGGCTTCGCTCCGAAGGTCCGACTGGCTGGTCGTTCGTGCGAGCTACGAGAAGGCCAAGCGCGACTTCGCCGGCCTTGAGATCGAGAAGTCCGAGGACGCGTCTTTCGTGACCCCGGGCGATCCCGCCAACATTTTTGCGATTCCATCCACGACCCAGCAAACCAACGGTCAGCCTCTTTGCGCGACCGGAACGATTTGCAACCTGCGCTACGACCAGGCCAAGAAAGACATTGATCGCGTGGGCGCGCATGTGGCGATCTCACCCAACGACAAGGTCACGCTGTCGGCGGGCTATCTGCGCACCAAGGACAACTACAAAGAGAGCCGCTTCGGCCTCATCAGCGCCAAGTTCGACAACATCTCGTTCGACGTGGATGTGGCTGCGAGTGAGAAGGTCAACGCCTACGCCTTCTACAGCCGAGAAAAGGTCGCCGATTTCCAGGTGGGCCGTCAGAGCGGAGCGACACCCTCGAACAACCCTATCGACGACTGGACGTCAACCGTCGGGGACAAAACGGACTCGCTGGGTCTGGGCGCGGATCTGATCCTCGTGCCCGATCGATGGACCGTGACCCTCGCGGGGCAGTATCAGAAAGTCGACGGCAACAACGCGCTCTTCTCCGCTGTTGGCAGCGCCGCATCCCTCGGTCGCACTGGAATCGGCGGCGTTCAGAGCCTGCCCCTCTACGACGACACCCGCATCGCAAGTCTGTCCGCGGAGGCGAAGTACCAGTTCGCAGTCGACTGGATCTTCTCGTTCGGCGCTATCCTCGAGGACTACACCATCAAGGATCTGGCAAGCACCGGCCTCACCAACTACGTCCCAGCGTCGTTCTTTCTCGCCGCCAACGACGGTGACTACACCGCCAAGACCGCTTACGTCCGCTTCACCTACCGCTTCTAAGGAGCCCCAAATGCGCCTGCCCATCGCCGTCCTCTCGCTCACGTTCGTCGCCCTTCTCGTGGCCACGCCCCCGGCCCACGCCACCCTGAAGATCCAGAAGGAGGCCAAGGCCGCGGGTTTCGCAGCAACGAACTGCCTCTACTGCCACAACGAAAAGCTGCCGGTGAAAGGTAAGACGACGCACAACGAACGCGGCACCTTCCTGATCACGCACAAGGAGGCGGTCAAGGCCAAGGAAGTAGACGTGGCTTGGCTCAAGGACTACGTCGAGACCAAGAAGTAGAGACACGGACCGCGCATGCTGAGCGTTTCTCATAACCGACTGAGCTGGGCCGGAGGGGCGCTCGCACTCCTCGCCGCCGTCGGTATCGTTTTCTTCGCGGCGTTCGATCACTTCTCCACGCGCGGCAATCCTTACTGGGGCATCTTCGCGTGGGTGCTGTTCCCCGCGATCATGTTCGCAGGCGCCCTGCTGTTCGCGTTTGGGGCGATGCGCGAACGGGCTCGACGCCGCAGCGGGCAGGCTCCTTCTTTGCCGGCGTTCCCCGTCTGGGACTTCAATATCGCGTCGGCAAGATGGACGCTGTTGATCGCCCTCGGCGCGATCGCTCTCTTCCTGCCGATCTCCGCCGTGGGCAGCTACCGCGCCTACGAGATGAGCGAGTCCGTCAGCTTCTGCGGAAACACCTGCCACACTTCGATGGAGCCCGAAGCCACGTCTTTCTCCGTATCGGCCCACTCCGCGACGAAATGTGTCGACTGCCACGTCGGTCCCGGCCCGTCGGGATACGTTCAGGCAAAGGCTTCCGGCGTTCGGAGAATGTGGAAGGCGATGACGAACACGTTCGGCCGCCCCATCCTGTCTCCGCTGCAAACGATCCCGGATTCCAGTGGAACCTGCGCCTCCTGTCACGCACGGAGCCAGGCGGCCGGCCAGGCGCTGAGGACGTTTGCGCATTACGCTTACGACGAGACCAACACGCCGAGGCAGATCGAGCTGTTGATGAATATTGGTGGGACTGAGCCCGGGCGCGCGCCCCAAGGGATCCACGCGCACCAGTCGAAGAAGATCGAGTACGGCTATCTGGATCCGTCGTTTCAGACGATCGCATGGGTACGGGTGATCAACACGAACGGAACGACGACGGAGTATCGGTCCGATGACCCGAAGGTCACGCGGGAAATCGCCGACAAGGCGCCCAGGCGGCTCATGGACTGCGCCGACTGTCACAACCGAATCGGACACACGTTTGAGACGCCCGATCGCGCGGTCAATCTGGCCATGTTGCACGGACGCCTTGACCCCTCGCTCCCCTTCCTCAAAAAAGAAGCCGTGGACCTGTTGAGCCGCTCCTACGCCACCGCCGCCGAGGGGCAGACTACAATCGCGCGCGATCTACGTGCTTTCTACGCGAAGGACTACCAAGCCAGCGCAAGCGCCAATGAGCCCAAGATCGTGCAAGCCATTGCCGAGCTGCAGCGCATCCACAGCCTGAACATGTTCCCGGAGATGAAGGCGACCTGGGAGACATTTCCCAACAATATCGGTCATTTCTCCTCCCCTGGTTGTTTCCGGTGTCATGGAGGCAACATGAAGACCTCCGACGGCAAAGTCATTTCGAAAGACTGCCAGATGTGCCACACCGTTCAGGGTCAGAGTGAGGGCCGCGCGTCCTTGTTGATCGCCGGGAAAGAGTTCGTGCACCCCATCGACATGGGCGATCTCAAAGATGCCACCTGCGCTGACTGCCACACCGGCAAAGGCATCGCTCAGTAAGGCAGGTGTTCACTTGTGCCCGCTGCGCGCTAGGTAGGGTTGGCACACGGCCTGTACACCGATGCGGAAATTGCCATCATTCAGTTCACGGCCCTGCTGGCCGTTCATGTGGCCGTCGTGGAAATTGACCTTGTCGCCTTCGATCGTATAGGTGCCGACATGAGTGGAATCCAGATTGATGTAGTGCCCGGGCGACCTCACCTTGACGCTCAGTCCGATCATGATCCGGTTGCGCGAGCCGTAGCAAGCGTATTCGCCAACCCTGAGCCCACCGGCCGAGGCGGCCTTGGCCTGGGGTTCAGCCGCAGGGTTCGTCGTCACTGTCCATGCACCAGCCGCATGGACGGTGGTGGCAACGACCACCCCGGCCAACACCAGAAGGCTTCTTAGTTTTCGCATTGTCTTGCTCCCCATTGCGGCACGCTTGACTGACCGGAGGGTCGGTATCGTGTCGCAACTCTATTGTCGGCGTAATACGCTGAAAGAAGGAAGGCGCAATGCGACGACGCCGTATGACTTACTTCCCTTTGGGCTGGCCTCCGAAGTACCAGGTCGCCCCGAGAGTGAAGGACTCGCCGTCATGGGCGTCGGTGCCCGCCACGTACGCGGAGACCGAGGCGAAGACATCCATCCTTTCGAGGGAATAGCTAAGGCTCCCGCCCACTCTCCAATTGTTGTCCCGCAGCAATCGGTCGTGCTCTTCGAACCTTAGGCCTTCGAGCTTCCCATTGAGTCCCACTTCGCCTGGAAAAGGGAGCGTCGTGGTGGGTGAGATGGAGCCGAAACGAAGGCCGCCGTGAGTTCGCTGCCAGGCCACATTCGCGTGGAGGCTAAAACGATCCCCCAGACTGCGTCCGATGTCGAGCAAGCCGTTGCTCCGGTTGTTGGGTATGTCCACTTTGGACTTCTCCACGAGGGCGTAGGAGTAGCTTGCGGAAATCACCCCGCTCGAGAAGAAGCGCGGCCGCAGGGCGACACTCCCTCCGAGACGAAGCTCCTTGAGTCTTCTACCCAGAACAGCCTCCCCTGTACATTGTTCCAAAGTCGTTTTCGGATGCGAGCGCCAAAGCCTC
>JBDTQB010000083.1:0-15738 GCA_039932395.1 Vicinamibacteria bacterium
CGGTACAAAAGACCGTTCGGCGTGACGACTTCGAGCGTCAGCTTGGTGGGGAGGTGTTGAACTTCGGCCATTGCGGTTCTTGTCTCGTTCTCCGGGTCTCGTTCTCGGGCGACTGCCTACGCAGCCATCTTCTTGGCGGCTTCGATGACGTCTTCGATGGCGCCGGCCATGTAGAAAGCCTGCTCGGGAAGATGATCGACGTCGCCGTTAACGATGGTCTTGAAGCTGCGGACGTTGTCTTCAAGGGAAACGTACTTGCCGGGGATACCGGTGAACTGCTCACCGACATGGAAAGGCTGCGAGAGGAACTTTTGAATCTTGCGCGCGCGTCCGACCACCACGCGATCGTCTTCCGAGAGTTCGTCGATACCGAGGATGGCGATGATGTCCTGAAGATCCTTGTAGCGCTGAAGGATCTGCTTCACTGCGAGAGCGGTGTTGTAGTGATCGGCGCCGAGGATGCGCGGATCGAGGATGCGCGACGACGACGCGAGCGGATCGACGGCGGGATAGATGCCGAGCTGCGCGATCTGACGCGAGAGGTTCGTGGTCGCGTCCAAGTGGGCGAACGCGGTGGCGGGTGCGGGGTCGGTGTAGTCGTCGGCGGGAACGTAGATCGCCTGAATCGACGTGATCGAACCCTTCTTCGTCGAAGTGATGCGCTCCTGCAGCCCGCCCATTTCCGTCTGCAGCGTCGGCTGGTATCCGACGGCCGAAGGCATGCGGCCAAGCAACGCCGACACTTCGGAACCCGCCTGGGTGAAGCGGAAGATGTTGTCGACGAACAGCAGAACGTCTTTACCTTCTTCGTCGCGGAAGTACTCGGCGGTGGTGAGACCGGTCAAAGCGACACGGAGACGCGCCCCGGGCGGCTCGGTCATCTGGCCGTAGATCAGAGCCGCTTTGCTCTTCTCGAAATCCTTGGTGTCGAGAACGCCCGACTCCTGGAACTCGAGCCAGAGGTCGTTGCCTTCACGGGTGCGCTCGCCGACGCCTGCGAACACGGACACGCCGCCGTGCTTCTTCGCGAGGTTGTAGATGAGTTCCTGGATGATGACGGTCTTGCCCACGCCGGCGCCGCCGAACAGGCCGATCTTTCCGCCGCGCAGATACGGCTCGATGAGGTCGATGACCTTGATGCCGGTCTCGAACATTTCGAGTTTGGTGGACTGCTGATCGAAGGCGGGTGCGGGGCGATGAATCGGGTAGCGCTTGGTGCTCTTGACCGGACCGAACTCGTCGATGGGTTCACCGAGAACGTTCACCACGCGACCCAGTGTTCCAGGGCCGACAGGAACCATGATGGCGTTGCCGGTGTCGACCGCTTTCATGCCGCGGACCATGCCGTCGGTCGGCTGCATCGCGACGCAGCGCACGCGGTTTTCACCGAGGTGCTGTTCGACCTCGACCACGACCTTGCTCTTGCCGCCTTCGATGTTGACCGCGTTGTAGATCGCGGGAACGCCGTTCGGGAACTCGATGTCCACGACGGGACCGATCACCTGAATGACTCGACCGATGTTCTCTGACGCCATGGGTTCTTTCCGTTCGTTCTTTCGCTTGCTGGAGGCTTGTGTTGTTGTGGTGGACGGTTCGGGCTACGCCGCCGAGCCGGAGACCACTTCGATGATTTCTTTGGTGATCGCGGCCTGGCGAACTTTGTTCATGTAGAGGGTCAGGCTGTCGATGGTCTGGTTCGCGTTGCGGGTGGCGGAATCCATCGCCGCCATACGGGCGCCGTGTTCCGCCGCATTCGATTCGAGAAGCGCCTGCCAGACCGTCGTCTCGACGACCTTGGGAAGGAGTTTGTCGAAAATCGCGCGCGGGTCGGGCTCGTAGAGATAGTCCTGCGCTGCTTCCTGGTGCTCAACCGCCTGAAGCGGCAGAAGGCGCTCAGTCACGATGCGCTGCTGGATCACGCTCTTGAACTCGTTGTACAGAAGGACCACTTCGTCGACTTCGCCGCTCAGGAACGCGGCCATCGCCGACTGTGCGATCTCCTGGGCCTTCGTGAACTGAAGCGACTGGAACACGCCGATGTATTCCTTGCGGATGTTGGTCCGACGACGAAGATAGTCGCGGCCCTTGCGGCCCACGGCATCGACGGCGATCTCTCGGCCTGCGTTGTCGTTCAGGAAACGCTGAGCAACCCGAAGCAGGGAGGAGTTGAAGGCGCCGCACAGACCCTTGTCGGCAGTGACGACGATAATCAGAACCTTGCCGGTCTTCGCGGGGGCGCGGAAGAGCGGATGATTTTCTTCACCCTCGGTACGAGCGGCGACATCCTTCAGAACCTGAGCCATCGTACGCGCGTACGGGCGCGCGGCGAACATCGACTCCTGGGCGCGGCGCAGCTTCGCGGCCGAGACCATCTTGAGGGCCTTGGTGATCTGCTGCGTGTTTTTCACGCTGCGGATGCGGCGGCGAATGTCTATGAGCGCGGGCATGCTCTCTTTGGCTCTCTGGTTGCTTGCTTGAGAACTACGCCTTGACCGTGACCTGGAAGAGATCGGCGAACTCGGCGAGCACCGCCTTCACCTTCTCGGTGATCTCCTTGTTGAGATCCTTCTTCTCGGCGATCTCCTTGAGAAGGCCTGGATGGCGCGCGTCGAGATGAGCGTGGAGCTCCTTCTCGTAGCGACGAACATCGCTCACCGCGTAGGCATCGAGATATCCGTTGATGCCGGCGTACATTCCGATGACCTGCTTTTCCATCGAAAGCGGAGAGTACTGATCCTGCTTGAGGAATTCGGTCATGCGCTGACCACGAGCCAGGGTGTTCTGCGTGCTCTTGTCGAGGTCAGACGCGAACATCGCGAATGCCGCGAGTTCGCGGTACTGAGCAAGGTCGAGACGGAGACGACCGGCGACCGACTTCATCGCCTTCACCTGGGCGGAACCGCCGACGCGGGACACGGAGTTACCGACGTTGATCGCAGGACGTATGCCGGAGTTGAAGAGGTCGGCTTCGAGGAAGATCTGACCGTCGGTGATCGAGATGACGTTCGTCGGAATGTAGGCCGAAATATCGCCAGCCTGGGTTTCGATGATCGGAATCGAAGTCAGGCTGCCGCCGCCCTTCTTGGCGGAGAGCTTGGACGCGCGCTCGAGCAGGCGGCTGTGGAGATAAAAAACGTCTCCGGGATAGGCCTCGCGGCCGGGCGGACGACGAAGGATGAGAGAGATCTCGCGGTAGGCGGCGGCGTGCTTGGACAAGTCGTCGTACACGCAAAGAGCGTGCTGTCCGTTGTCGCGGAAGTATTCGCCCATCGCCGTCCCCGCGTAGGGCGCGAGGTAAAGGAAGGGTGCCGGGTCAGAAGCGGTCGCCGCGACCACGATGGTGTGATCCATCGCGCCGAAGTCTTCGAGCGTCTTGACCACCTGGGCCACGGTCGAGCGCTTCTGCCCGATTGCGACGTAGATGCAGATGACGCCTTTGCCCTTTTGGTTGATGATCGCGTCGATGGCGACGGCGGTTTTTCCGGTCTGGCGGTCGCCGATGACGAGTTCGCGCTGACCGCGGCCGATGTTGACCATCGCGTCGATGGCCTTGATGCCGGTCTCCAGCGGCTCGCGAACGGGCTGGCGGTCAACAACGCCGGGCGCGATGACCTCGACTTCACCAAAGAGCTTGGTGGCGATGGCGCCCTTGCCGTCGATGGGTTCGCCGATGGCGTTGACCACGCGGCCCACGAGTTCGGGACCGACCGGGATCGACATGATGCGCGCGGTGCGGCGGACTTCGTCGCCTTCCCGGATCAGCGTGTAGTCGCCGAGAAGAACCGCGCCGACCGAATCTTCTTCGAGGTTCAACGCCATGCCACGAACGCCATGCGGCAGGTCAAGCAACTCGCCGGCCATGCAGTTCGTCAGGCCGTGGATGCGGGCGATGCCGTCTCCTACGGAGAGAACGGTGCCGATTTCGGCAGTGTCGGTTCCAGCAGAGAATCCGGCCAGCTGCTGCTTCAGAACTTTGGTGATTTCTTCGGCTCGAATTTCCATTGGGGCTTCTTCGATTTTCCTGGGGTTAAGAGAAGGCTTTTGCGGTTCTGAATCCGAACCTAGAGGAGATGCTGGCGGAGCGCTTTGAGCCGGGCGCTCACTGTGCCATCAAACATGTGGCCGTCAACTTCGACCTTGAGACCGCCGACGAGAGAGGCGTCCGTTCGGGTTTCCATCTCGACGGTGCCCGAGACGGCAAGCTCAATGGCTTTCTGAAGTTTTTGCTTCGCGTCCACATCCAGCGGCATGGCGGTGACGACCTTCGCGGCGTGAACGTTGTTGCGGGTGTTCCATTCATCGCGATAGCGCCGCGCAATTTCCGCGGTGAGTTCCACCCGGGAGCCATCAATGAGCATTTCGAACAGACGAGGCAGGGGCGCAGACATCCCCTGAAAGATCGTGGAGAAGATCGTCTTCTTGTTGGCAGCGGGGACGCCGGGGTTCGACAGGGCCTCGAACAGGGCCGGGTTCGATTTGAACGCGGCCGCGACCGTGGCAAGTTCGTCGCGCACCGCGAGAGTGTCGGTGGCGGTTTCGATGATGGCTCGGGCGTAGCGCCTTGCGGACTGAATGTCGTTCAAGCTTTGGGAATGCTGTCTCTTGGAGAACTGGCGCTTAGGGCGCGCCGTTTCGTTGGGCTCTTGGAACGTTACGGACGTCCCGTGGACGGTCCAGTACTTTTAGGACTCTATAGGGGTCAGGATATCACGCGAGCAGGCGGATTCTGCCGGGGTGGGCCTCGGTGACCTGGCCGATCCGCCGGGCATCGCGGAGCTCAAGAAGAAGGGCCTCTGCCCGATTCGGAGGGAGACAAAGCAGCAGGCCTCCGGACGTCTGTGGGTCGAAAATAAGGATGGAGACCGCCTGGTCCTGATCGGGTGAGGCGTCGACGAGCGGACTGAACTGGCGTCGGTTGGATTTGAGGCCTGCGGACTGGCTGCTCTCCGCGAGTTCCAGCGCTCCCGGCAGGAGCGGAAGACTTGAGAGTTCGATTTCAAGGCCTACCTTGCTCTCTCGCGCGATGCCGAGGGCGTGGCCCATCAAACTAAAGCCCGTGATGTCCGTGGCGGCGCGGGCGTTGTAACGGCGCGCAAGCTCGGCAGGAATACGGTTCAGGCGGGTCATGCTCACGCCGGACGCTCGAATCGACGCCTCGGGCGCACGATTGGTTTTTTGCGCGGTGGCGATGACGCCGGTGCCGAGCGGCTTGGTCAGGACGAGGACGTCGCCCGGCTGGGCTCCCGCGTTCGTCAGGAGAGCCTTTTCATCGACGATGCCCGTGATGGCGTAACCAAATTTGATCTCCGGGTCACGCACGGTGTGGCCGCCCATCAGGACGCAGCCCGCTTCCTTAAGCTTGGCCGCACCGCCTCTGAAGATGGCCTGCGCCCACTCCGTCGGGAAGTCGGTGTCGGGGATCGCCGCGATCGAGAGTGCGGTGAGGGGTTTCCCGCCCATGGCGTACACATCGGACAGGGCGTTGGCGGCCGCAATAGCGCCATACTGCTCGGGGTCATCCACTACGGGTGTGAAGAAGTCGACGGTCTGGACCAGCAGTGTGCCGTTGTCGAGGCGGAAGATGCCCGCGTCGTCGCCGGTGCGGTAGTCGACCAGAACTCTTGGATCTTCGGTGTGAGGGAGCTGGCTCAGAATCTGACGAAGCTCGGCGGGCCCGAGCTTACTGGCGCAGCCTCCGCTCTTGACCCGTTCGGTCAGACGCGGAAGAGGGGAGGAAGAGTCGGTCAAGCTTATATGGTTTGTTGTACTAAAGGATTTCCGTGCCCACATCGGCCTGACCGGCAAGGCTGGCACCCTCCTCGACGACGAGGCGGGGCGAATCGAGGGTCGCCTCCACGCGCGCGCCGGCAAGAATCTCGATGCGATCGCGGGCGTGGACATGACCCCTGACCCGGCCGCGAATGGAGACCACGCCGCAATCGATTTCGGCTTCAACGAAACCATGTTCGCCGATCACGAGCATGTTGTCGGACACGATGCGGCCGCGCACGATGCCATCAACGCGGAAGGTGTCCTTGAACCGGAGTTCGCCTATGAACTCTGTGCCCTGGTCGATGAAGCCGTTCAGATTCTCGGAAAAGAAAGAAGGACGTGCCATGACTCCGCCTAGCCCCGAGCGATCCAGAGATAAAGGCGATTCAGCTCGGCCTCGTTGTCGAAGGCGATGCGGATCTCACCCTTGCCACGACTTCGCTTGATCTCCACGCGTGCGCCGATCTTAGACCGAAGTTTTTCCTCCGCGGCCCGGGTATTCGGATCAACCTTTTTGATGGTGGCGAGCTTGGGATTCTTCAGCGCCTGGACCTTGGCTTCGACCTGGCGGACGGAAAGACCTTGCTTGATCGCTTGATTCGCCAGATCGCGGATGGCCGTTGGATCCTCAAGAGCGAGCAGGGCACGTGCGTGGCCCGCGGTGATCGTTCCTTTCTGCAGTTCCTCGCGCACCTCGGGAGGAAGCTTTAGAAGCCTCAGCGTGTTCGCGACGGTCGCCCGGTCCTTGCCGACTTTCCCGGCGAGTGCTTCCTGGGTCAGACCAAGTTCGTCCTGAAGACGCCGCAAGGCGTTTGCTTCTTCGATGGGCGAGAGGTCTTCGCGCTGGATGTTTTCGATCAGGGCAAATTCGAGAACGCGATCATCCGCGATCTTCCGAATGACGGCGGGGATCGTTGAAAGCCCAATCTTCTGCGCGGCGCGGAAACGGCGTTCGCCGGCGACGATCTGATAGCGGCCGTTGGCGGCTGCGCGAAGAAGGATCGGTTGAACGATTCCACTTTCCTGGATGGACCGGGTCAGTTGATCGAGCGCTTCGGGCCTGATCGTGGTCCTGGGTTGGTCAGGATTTGCATCGATCAGAGAAATCGGGACGAGAGACTCGGTGCCAGTTTCGCTAGATGAGGCGGCCTCTTTGGATGCAGACGCCGCCGGTTGGGCCTGCGGAATGAGAGCCGAGAGTCCTTTTCCGAGGGCCATACGCTTGACGCTCATTGATGGGCGCCCTTCGCGCTACGGTCGAGGACTTCGCGCGCAAGGTTGAGATAGCACTCGCTTGCGCGGGATTTGATGTCGTAGAGCAGGATGGGTTTTCCAAAACTGGGGGCTTCGGCCAGTCGGATGCTTCGCGGAATCGTCGTCTTGAAGACTTGATCTCCGAAATGACTCCGAACGTCCGCCGACACCTGCTGAGACAGATTGGTCCGCTCGTCGGCCATGGTGAGCAGCACACCCTCAAGGGCGACGCTTGGATTAAGCGCCTGGCGA
The DNA here is from genome assembly GCA_039932395.1 of Vicinamibacteria bacterium. Classification (GTDB taxonomy): domain Bacteria; phylum Acidobacteriota; class Vicinamibacteria; order Fen-336; family JAGNNV01; genus JAGNNV01. The sequence continues at coordinate 7,279 of JBDTQB010000083.1, forward strand.
ATCCGGTCGAGTGTCCCCAGAAAGGCGCCCAGTCCTTCCAGGGCGAAGTATTCGCACTGAATCGGAACCAACACCGAGTCGCTCGCGGTCAAGGCATTGACCGCGACGAGACCAAGGCTCGGAGGGGTGTCGAGAAGAACAAAGTCGTAGTTGTCTCGGACCGTTGCCAGTGCCTTGCGAAGCCGAAACTCGCGCTCTTCGCCGGCCGCAAGCTCCACGTCCAGCCCAGCAAGATCGGGGTCGGATGGAACGACGTGAAGATATGCAAGGGGTGTCGTCAGTCCCTGGGGCAGCGGCGCTCCAGAAAGCAGCGTCTCGTATAGTCCCGAAGCCTTTTCCAGGCCAAGACCGGACGTCAGGTTGCCCTGAGGGTCAAGATCGATGGCAAGGACGCGCTTCTCTGCGACGGCCAGACTTGCAGCTAGATTGATGGCGGTGGTGGTTTTGCCGACCCCGCCTTTTTGATTTGCGATGGCGATCACTCGGGCCATAAGGGACTCAGAATATCACCCGGATCGACCATGGTTTCACGTGAAACAAAGACGCTGCAACGACGCCCCGGAAGGGAGGGTCCTGTGCTCGGCGCCGTCAAGGATGGGCCCGCCAAAGACCAGGACCTGACCGCCGGGTTCGAGCAGGGGGCGCAGAGTTTCGGGCTTCAGTCCGACAGCCCTCATGGTTGCGGTGGTCACGGCGCTTCCGCGGTACTGGTCGCTTCGTTCCCGGCGGACCGTTGCGTTGTCGATTCCCATCTCCCGTATGGCCTGGCGGAGAAAAGCCCAGCGCTTGGCACGGGGCTCAAGAAGCGTGAATCTGCAATCGGGACGCAGCGCGGCGAGAACAAGGGCGGGAGAACCGTTTCCGGAGCCGATGTCGATGACGTCCGCCGTCAGGTGTTGTTCGCCGCCGAGGATGGGGAGAACGAGAGTTTCAAAAACCTCGCGGCGGCTTTGGGCCCCAGTCAGGTTGATGGCTCCCGCCCACTGGTCGAGGCAATCGAGATATTTCTCGATTTTCCTGCGCGCAATCGGATCCTCGATTTTAGCTAGCTCGGGAATCACGGTGCTTCCTTATCGCGCTACGTGGTTGGTTTCGCCTTCGGGAACAGGTGCGGTGCAAAGTACATCGCTCCCAGTTGAAGACTCATTGCCGACAGGTTTGAGACGAACCAGTAGAGGTTCAGCCCGGCCGGCGCCCAGGCGAACATGCCGGAAAAGATAATCGGCATCAGGAGCATCATGCGCTGCTGAGCCGGGTCCATGGCCGGAGCAGGCATCAGCCTTTGCGCGGCGATCATGGAGAGCCCCGAAAGCACGGGCGTGATGAACAAAGGATCTTTAAGGCTGAGGTCGGGAATCCAGAAGAATGGGGCGCCTTTAAGGTCGACCGAGATATCCAACATTCTATAAAAGGCGAAGAAGAACGGCATGGTCAACAAAGTCGGCAGACAGCCCGTGGCCGTCTGCTTTATCATGTCAATTCCATTCTTTTCATAGACTTCCGCGATTTCAGCCTGCATCTGTTGCCGCTTCGGATCGGTGAGAGAGAGGCGCTTGTACCGTTCTTGGACGGCGCGGATCTGGGGTGCCACTTTCGCCATCTTGGCCGAAGAGACGATCGCGTAAAGACGTAACGGCGCCATCGCCAGCGAGATCGCAATGGTGAGGAGAATGATGGCAATTCCGAAGTTCCCGACTCGAACATTGACGTAGCGAAGAGCACGGGTAAGCGGGACCACGATGGGACCGATCCAGCTTCCGACCGGGACGACCTTCTCGGCGCCGAGCCCGATCGACTTCAATCGATCGTAGTCTTTGGCGCCAACCGTGAGAGCCAGCGGTGGAACGACCTGCAGTTCGACGCCCGGAGACTTTTCGTCCTTGGAGACACCCACCCGTGCGTCAATGGATGCGCCATCCTCGGAGGTCATGATCGCGGCGAAATACTTGTTCTCGATCCCTAGAACCTTGGCTCGAACGCTCCGCTCCTCGGACAGCCCGGCGGGGGTCAATCGAAGCTCCTTGCCGGCTTCATCGATTTCGACAACCTGCGGCGGGAGATAACCGCGAAGGCTCTTCTCTTCATCTGTGGCCTGGCCCAGGCCGGGTCCCCAAAAAACACGAACGGGGACCACGACACCCCCCTCTTTGACCATCGCGTCGACTCTGAACGCACGCCCGCCTTTGATAGTGCGGATGGTCTTGGTCGCTTCCAAGACGCCGTCCGAGAATTCGAAAGTCGCGCCCTGTTCGCCCGCGATGGAGGCGTCGGTGGAGCGGAACAGGGCTTCACGCAGCTTGGTGTCGATGTCGGAGCGGCCCGTGATCAGGTCCAGGGGACCGGGTTTGGGGTCGCCACCGGGATGAATTTCCATGGGCTTCCCGCGATGGTCCAAGTAGCCCAGAAGCTTCCAGGAAATAAGACGCGCGCCGCGGGTGCTGAACGCGACCTCCGATTCTTTCGTGGTGATTTCCGTTCGAAGCTCCACGCCGGAAATCAGCGGAGCCAGGGGGGCGGAGGTCGCCGCGACGACGGTCGGCGTGGAAACAGCCGAGGCCGGGGCAGACGGCGAGGACGAGACGCTCGCTCCTGGTTTGGGACTACCGGTGGTCTGCACTTGAGTGGCCTGCTCCGCAGACGGCGGGTAGCGGGAACTGGTCCACATACGGAAACCAAGCAGGACGGCAAAGGAGAGCGCGAACGCGAGTATGAGACGTCTTTCTTCCATCGGTTTCTTTCTTACTTGCCGTCTTGGGGGCCCGTTCTAATCCGAAAGTCCGTCACGGTACCGGGTCAAAGCCCTGCCCGCCAAACGGGCGGCAACGCATGATTCTCCGAAAGGCCATCCAGGCCCCCCGCGCGCCATACCTGAGGACGGCTTCTCGGCCGTATTGGCTGCATGTTGGCTCGAAGCGACAACTCCCGACGAACAACGGCGAGAGTACTGCTTTGTAGGCGTCAATTCCCAGAACGAGGCCGGCGACCAGCGCCTCCTCGATGCGAGACCGCTTTTGAGAGGGCAGCATTCAGGGCCTGGCGGACATCGGTCGCGGTTGCATCGCCAAACCTCGGGTCGATATTAACCACGATGTCATAAGGCGCCGACCCCTTGAAGTCGCGCCGGTAGCATTCCTTAACAAGACGGCGGGCTCGATTCCGAGCGACCGCGCCTCCAACCTTGGTTGAAGCGGAAATACCAATGCGGCCCGGGCCCCGGGCGGGTACGATCGCCACGCCCAGAAGCGGAGTTGATCCACGACTGCCGCCTTTGAGAATCGCAGCGAAGTCGCCGCTTTTTCTGACTCGGCGGTCTCTCCCCAGTCGGCCGCGTGCGGCAGCGTCAAAGGGGTTGCCTGATGCCGTCGGGATCGACGCCTCAGGCGCCGAGGCGCTGCCTGCCTTTGGCACGACGTCTCTTGATCACGAGTCGTCCTCCCCGCGAGCGCATGCGGACGAGGAAGCCGTGAGTCCTTCTTCTACGACGATTATTGGGCTGGAACGTTCTCTTCACTGTCTTAGGAATCCTTGCGAAAAGTAGAACCTGCGATGTTATAGCTATATTGGACGCCCGTCAAAAGCGAGGCGCCTTTCCGCGTCCGACGATGGGTCTCCCATGCTATGGTTCGAGCTCTCGCGTGGCGAACTTCTCGCCCGGCCAAGTCTTGCTTTTCAGGCTCTCTGGTTGACCCCCGTTACCCTTCTTTTGGCGATTCTTTTTGGTTTCTAGTCGATGACCGTTTGGGATCGTGTTCTGGATCTAGTGGAGAAAGAGGGCAGGGTCAGCTCTCATTCCTTCGTCACGTGGTTCCGTCCAACCTCGTTTCGATCTTTTGACGGCTCGCTCCTGGCCATTGGTGTTCCGAGCGCCGCTTTTAGAGACTGGTTCTTGAAGAACTACTCCAGTCTCGTCTCGGAGATGCTGAGCACTCTGGGGCATCCCGAGGTACGCCTTCAGTGCGAAGTGGAAACCTACGGCGCCACCGAGTCTTTACCTATCATCGAGGCCTCCTCACTCAACCCCAAATACACCTTCGAGACCTTTGTGGTGGGTGCTTCCAACCAGATGGCGCACGCCGCGGCCAAGGCGGTGGCGGAAGTTCCATCCAAGTCATACAACCCCCTTTTTATCTATGGCGGCGTTGGACTTGGCAAAACGCATCTGCTACAGGCGATCGGTCACTACCTGATTCAGCGCAATCCCAAAATTGCGCTGACCTACGTGTCCAGCGAGCACTTCGTCAATGAAGTCGTTTCCGCCATTCGCTACGAGCGCATTCTTCCCTTCCGCCAGCGATACCGCGCCATTGACGTGCTCGTCATCGACGACATCCAGTTTCTATCAAACAAGGAACGCTCACAGGAAGAGTTCTTTCATCTGTTCAACACGCTTTACGAGGCGGGCAAACAGATTGTGATCTCCGCCGACGTGCCCCCCAAGATGCTGACCGGGGTTCACGAACGCATGCAGAGCCGTTTCTCGTCCGGGATGTCCGCCGACGTTGGCCCACCCGACATTGAAACCCGGGTGGTCATTCTCCAAAGACTGGCCGCGGCCGAAGACATCCTGCTTCCAGACAACGTCGGTTTGTTCGTCGCCTCAAAGGTCCGGTCAAATATCCGCGAACTCGAAGGTGCCTTCAATCGAATTGTGGCTCACGCCAGCCTGCGCGGCGTCGAAATCGATATCGAAGTCGCCCAAGCCGCCATGAAGGACTTGATGGACGCTCCCGAGAAGAGACTTTCCATCGAAACGGTCCAGAAGTTCGTCGCAGATCACTACAAAGTGAAGATCTCCGATTTGAAGGCAAGAAATAACTCGAGAAGCGTCACGACCCCGAGACAAGTGGCGATGTACCTATCCAAGATGCTGACGACATCATCGCTTCCCGAGATTGGTCGCGGTTTTGGCGGAAAGCATCACTCCACGGTTATTCATTCCATCCGCAAGGTCGAAATCGACAGAAAAGCCGACAGCGATTTTGACAGGCTTCTTAACAGCTTTATTGCCTCACTCAAATAGGGTTGGCTCAATCCATTCCATTGATGCACATTTATTCCCTGCGGACTGTTCGTGGATGCCGGAAGAACCCTCTTTCATCCACACTTTCCTAAATCCATTCACAGGGAAATCAACATCGTTTAGAATGTCGTAACAAATTGAAAATAAAAGACATCTATCCGTTATCGACACTTGAGTCAAATTCCTCTTACTAGATAACTATCTCCATCTTTCTTCAAGTAGAAGAATAAAGAAACGCTCACACAGCACTCTTTTGGAAAGCAGGTCATGGAAATAACAGTTCGCCGTGAAGACCTCGTCAGAGATCTCCAAGTTATTCAGGGAATCGTGGATCGCCGTGGAGCCATTGCCATTCTCTCCAATGCCCTTCTCGTGGCCACTGGTGACACCGTGGCGCTTTCCGCAACTGACCTGGACGTCTCGGTCAAGGCCGTGTGCACCGCGCGCGTGAAGAAGCCCGGAGCCACCACGTTGCCTGCGCGCAAGCTTCACGACATCATCAAGGCGCTTCCGTCTGGATCCGACATTCTGCTCAAGGATGACGGCGACGGGTTTGTCTCCATCCAGAGCGAGAGAACGAACTACAAAGTTGCCACACTGCCCAAAGACGATTTTCCGACTCTGCCCGAGGGCAAGGGCTCTCAGGAGATCTCGCTCCCCGCGGCCGTGATGGGCAGGCTCATCGCCAAAACCAGTTTCGCGATCACCGTGGAAGACGCTCGGTATTACCTGGGAGGTGCACTCCTCATCGTTCAGGGCGACACCATCAGCATGGTCACGACCGACGGTCACCGTCTTTGCTTCGCGCGCGAAAGAGTTGAAGGCGCCAAGTTCAAGGACGAACGGGTCTTGATTCCGCGTAAGGCCATTCAGGAACTCAAGCAGCTGAGCGATGGCGAAGAAACCATCTTTTTCTCTCGCACTGAGAACCATCTGATTTTCCGAACGACTCGTCGAACCCTCACCAGCAAGCTGGTCGAAGGCCAGTTTCCGGCTCACGAGAAGGTCATCGCGGCCAAAGGGCCGAAAGTCGGCGAGACGAAGCGTGTTGAACTCCTTGATGCGCTGCGTCGCGTCAGCCTTCTCTCCACGGAACGTTCGCGCGCTGTGCGTCTCACCATGAAGCCGGGCGAAATAGAACTTCACGCCTCTTCGCCCGACCAGGGAGAAGCGGTTGAAACCTTCGCGGCGGAATATTCGGGCGAGCAGGTGGATATTGGTTTCAATGCTCAGTACCTGATCGACTTCCTGGCCGTGTTGACTGATGCCGAAATCACGCTCGAACTCAAGGACAGCGATGCGCAGGGCATTTTCTACCCCTCAAGCCAGAAGGAAGGCGATTCGATGCATCGCTACGTTCTGATGCCGATGAGGCTCTAAACCGGCTCCCAGCCGGCCCGAACGTAGGGACTCGCGACCAGCGACCACGCCAAGAACGGAAACCAACCAAAGAGAAATGATCGAGAAAACCGACGAGATCGCCTATGGCGTAGACACCATCAAGATCCTTGAAGGACTTGAGGCCGTTCGTGTTCGCCCCGCGATGTACATCGGCTCCACCGGCGAGGCCGGTCTGCATCACCTCGTCTACGAGATTGTGGACAACTCCGTCGACGAAGCGTTGGCTGGTCACTGCGACACGGTGGAAGCGTTCATTCACATCAACAACTCGATCACCGTGATCGACAATGGCCGCGGCATTCCGACCGGACCCCATGCATCGGGTCTCGGCGACACCGCCGAAGTGGTCATGACCAAACTCCACGCGGGTGGCAAGTTTGAGAAGAAGGCTTACCAGGTCTCGGGAGGTCTCCACGGGGTAGGTGTCTCGGTCGTCAACGCGCTTTCCGAACGACTCGATCTGACCATCTGGCGCGACGGAAAGACCTTCACCCAAGCCTATGAGCGGGGGATTCCGGTCACCAAGGTCACAGAGACAGGCCCTGCCGACCGACGCGGTACGAAGATCACGTTCAAGCCGGACCCGACGATTTTCGAGACGACGGTTTTTTCGTTCGACACCTTGTCTCAGCGTCTTCGAGAGCTGTCCTTTCTCAATCGCGGCATCCAGATTTCGCTGATTGATGAAAGGGATGGCAAGGCGCACCACTTCAAATACGACGGCGGCATCGCGTCGTACGTCGAGCACCTCAACAAGAACAAGGCCGTCGTCACTCCGGAGCCGGTCGAGGTGGGCGGAACCAAGGACGGCGTCATCGTCGAGCTGGCCATGCAGTGGAACGACGGCTATGCCGAGAATGTCCACAGTTTCGCCAACAACATCAACACTCATGAAGGCGGTTCGCATCTCATCGGCTTCAAGAGTGCTTTGACCCGCACGCTCAATTCGTACGCCCAATCGAAGAACCAGCTCAAGGAAGGCGAGGCGTTTCAGGGCGAGGACACGCGCGAGGGCCTGTGTGCCGTCATCAGCGTCAAGGTTCCCAATCCACAGTTCGAAGGCCAGACCAAAGGCAAGTTGGGCAACTCCGAAGTTAAGGGGTTGGTCGAAAGCCTGGTCAACGAGAAGCTGGGCGCATTTCTTGAAGAAAATCCGAGTCTCGCCAAGCGCATCATGCAAAAGTGCGTGGACGCGCTGCGCGCCCGAGAAGCCGCGCGCAAGGCTCGAGATCTCACCCGCCGCAAGGGCGCGCTCGACAGCGCCGGCCTGCCGGGGAAACTCGCCGAGTGTCAGGAGCGTAACCCCGAGCTTTGCGAGCTGTATCTCGTCGAAGGCGAGTCCGCCGGTGGATCCGCCAAGCAGGGCCGCGACCGTGTCTTCCAGGCGATCCTTCCGCTCAAGGGAAAAATTCTCAATGTCGAAAAGGCGCGTCTCGACAAGACCCTCGCCTTTGAAGAAATCCGCAACATCATCGCGGCGCTTGGCACGGGTGTGGGTGCCGACGATTTCGATGTCACGAAGCTGCGCTATCACCGCATCATCCTGATGTGCGATGCCGACGTCGACGGCAGCCACATCCGCACGCTCTTGCTCACCTTCTTCTATCGCCAGATGAAGGAACTCATCGAACGCGGGCATCTCTTCATCGCGCAGCCGCCGCTCTTCAAGGCGAAGCACGGGAAGTCCGGCCGCTATCTGAAGGATGAAGCCGCTCTTGATGGCTATCTTCTCGATCGCGCGCTTGAGGGCCGGTCGATCTCCAACGCGTCGGGAGCGACCGTCGAACCTCTGAAGGTCCGCCGTTTCGTCGAGCGTCTCACCGGTGTCGCGAAACTTCTTTCCAGAATCGAACGGCGTGGCATCTCCAGAAAGCTCGCCGACATTCTGGTGCGCCAGGGCGCGCGTGACGCGAGCTTCTTCGCCGACAAGGCGGTGTTGCTGGCCGCCATTCAGCCGTACCGCGATGGCGGCGACGAGATGGACGTCGACATCCTCGAAGGCGAGTCGACCTATCACCTGACCTATGAAGACAAGAGCG
>JBDTQB010000084.1:0-15702 GCA_039932395.1 Vicinamibacteria bacterium
TGCACACCGCGAACGCCGGCCGTTCCGGGTGCCGGGCGCAGGTCAGGCGTGTCAGGGGGAGAGACGGCATGCCAGAGTCTAGCCATGCCCGCACCCATCCCACCGAAGTGGAATGATCCGGCGCCCGTTGCCCTAAGTCGCCGCGCTGAGCGCGCGTCTCACCTGCTCATGAAGGTCGGGTGGCGCGCCGTAGAAGACATTGATCGTCCGGCCGTCCTTGTCGAAGACGAACAGGGTCGGCACGCTGACGATGTCGCCGAACGCGAGCGCCACCTGTGGCGTCGCCATGGCGATCCGGTAGGGAAGGTCCATCGACTCAACAATGGACCTGATGTGCGGCTCCTCCGACTCCACCGCGATTCCAATCACTTCGACGGCCTCGCCAAGCTTCCTCCTGGTCTCTGCCAGCCACCCGAGCGTGCTCCTGCAGGGCGGACACCATTCCGCCCAGAACTCGACGATGGTCGGACGTCCGCGAAGGCTGGAGCCCTCCAGCGCCTTGCCGGCGAGATCGGTCAGAGTGAAGTCTGGGATGGACGCGATCGGGGCGGGCGCACCCGTGTCCGCCGAGACGCCTTCTCTCGCCAGAGCCGCCTCGTTCTTAAGCGCAATCTCGATCATGCGAGTCAGATCGGCGCGGAACTTCTCCTGGCTCTTCGGATCGCGCCAGGGGATGTAGCGCCCGGTGGTGTTGCCAAAGAAGTCAGACGGCTTCGCGATCAGGACTTCATTCACGAACACCGCAGGGTAGAACTTGATGCCGAACTTCTTGGCCAGAACTGACTCGGAGAATGTCTCTTCGACGAACTCGGCCTTCGCGCCGTAGCCGTGAACGACCGCTTTTGCCAGCAAACTTGCCGGATCGGACAGGTTTCAGGTGTAGGGCCAGCGGACCAGAGTGACCCGGACCTTTGACTCGATGGAGGCGACTGCGAAGGGAGCGGAGAGCGCCCCTCCCGCCACGACCGCCAGTCCCTTGAGAACACTTCTCCGATGAATCATTTCTTCGTTCCGTTCATGATGTCCAGGTAGCGCGGCAGCACCGCAGTCACGATGGCGTGCGCGCGAAGCCGCTCACGATCGCCGGCGTCACCACCAGCGTGACTTTTCTCGATCGCGAGTGCCGCTTTTTCGACGAACGCCAGACCGATGGTGTCGTCGTACGCCGACGTCTCGAATTTCTTCCTGAAAGCCTCGATCTGCTCGCTGAGCATCGTCTCTTGATCGGTCTTGGGCGCGGCCAGGATGGCCAGGTTCAAAGCGAAGGAGCTACGGAGCAGCGTCAGAAGAGCCCCACGCGACCAGCCTTTCTGGTTGAGTTCCTTGGCCAGTTTGAGCGAGGAGTTCGCAACAATGAAGTTGGAGTGCTGAGCCGTCGATCCCGGCTTCGCGTAGGCGGTGACGATCTCATCCTCAAGTCGGGTGAGCGATGTCGTCAACTCGGGCAGAGGTCGCTCGGTCTTGACTCCCGGTGTCGTAAGCGGAGCGAGGAGCAGCCCGAAGTTGAGCTGACCTTGAGCCCGGCCGAGGTAGTAAGCGCCCGCCACAACACCGCTGAAGCGCCCGTAGTCCACCGCGACCGCGTACTGCTCATCGATCTGACCCATCGACTGCTCCGCCGTTGCGCGGACAAATGCCGATTGGCCCGCCGGCTTCGCGACCGGGAATCGCCCGCGTCCCCCTTCGATTGTCCGGCCGACCTCCTGCCACTCCTTCGACAACTCATCGATGCCCTTGCCGCCGCCCTTTCCCGTCGTGTCCCACCCCGTTGAAGCCCTGGCCATCCCTTCGATCCCCGGGAGGGTTGAAGCCAGCATCTCGAGGCCAAGGAGGGCGTGGCCTTCCTTCAGCAGGCGTTCCGCATCCGTGAGCTGACCTTGCAGACGATCACGGTCGCCGTCGACCAGGTCTGAGGTCGGGAGATCACGCAGGACCTGATGGGACCGGACGATCTCCGATATCAACGTGCGGTCAGCATGAGCCAGCGCGGTATCCGGACCGGACTTCGTTCCCGCCACGCCAACCAGCAGAAGGTTCATCAAAGTGAATGACGACAGGACACTCATGTCCTCGATTCAGCAAAGCTCGTGCCCCTCATAAGCCGTTTACTTGCGGTGCGGACGGCCCGCGAATTGTCCGGATTCGAGATGCCGGTGTGCGGATTCCACGCGGGGGCAGAGCGGAGGGGCCGTCCTATTCGGCGAATGCTGAGGCAGACGGCAACGTGAGACGTGCCCGGACACCTCCTGAAGGCGCTTGCTCGATCACGATCGAGCCGCCGTACAACTCGGCGAGATCCGCCACAATCGCGAGTCCGAATCCTGAGCCGGGCACCGCCTCGTCCGCCCGCACACCCCGTTGCAGGACGGGGGTCCGCATCTCCTCCGTGATTCCGAGGCCGTCGTCTTCGATCAGGATCTGGATGTTGGAAGCGACGGCACAGGACTCGATCAGCACCACCGATCGCGTCCACTTGCAGGCGTTGTCGAGCAGATTTCCGAGCATCTCGTCGAGGTCTTCGCGCTGAACACGGACCGCGTGGTCGGCCGGGACGGACACCCGAAGATCGAGACCCTTCTCGGCGTGGAGACGGGTGAGGGCGCGCACCAGGCCGTCGGCCGATTCCTTCACCGGGGCACGCGTTCCGGCGACGTTGCCGGCGGCGGTGGCCCGCGCCTGGGCCAGGTGATAGTCGATCTGGTGCCGCATCCGCTCAACCTGCTGGCCGATAATCTCGGCACCCTCGTGGTCGCCCTTGACGGCCAGCCTGGATGCCTCCTGACCAAGAATGGCGAGCGGCGTTTTGAGCCCGTGTGCGAGATCGCCGGCGCGCGCGACGGCGCGACGCACGCGCTCCTCGCGGTGATCGAGCAGCGCATTGAGATCCTCGACGAGTGGCTGCACTTCCTCCGGGAACTTGCCTTCGAGGCGTTGCGCACGCCCTTCACGGATGGCTCCCAGCCGCTCGCGCAATTTCGTGAAAGGAGACAGGATGCTGTGGATCTGAAACAGGCCCGCCGCCAGCAGACCGATGGCGAAGACCGACATCGCCCACAGGTGTAAGACGGGGGCGGAGAAGCGATGCATGACCATCCCGAGTAGGACTGCATTCGTCACCGCGACGAGTCCGGTGGTCCACAGGATCGAGCCGACGAGGAGTCGTGATCGAAGTGAGGTGACGGGCTTCACACCGCCTCCATGCGATACCCGAGGCCTCGCACCGTCTCGATACTCGACGCGCCGAGCTTCCGCCGCAGCCGGGCGATGAAGACCTCGACCGTGTTCGAGTCGCGATCGGTGTCCTGAGCGTAGATGTGCTCGGTCAACTCACTCTGGGCAACCACGCGTCCCTGCTGGTGCATCAAATATGAGAGGACGCGGAATTCATGCCCGGTCAGTTTTACCGACGCGCCGTCGAGAGTGACGCGCGTGCTGCGCGGGTCGAGAGCGATCGAGCCGGACCTCAGTTCAAGGCGGCCCTGGCCACCGGAACGTCGGATCAGCGCGCGCAGCCGGGCCAGCAGTTCCTCCATGCGGAAGGGCTTCGACATGTAGTCGTCGGCCCCGCCGTCGATGCCCTGAACCTTCTCATGCCAGGCGCCGCGCGCGGTCAGAACGACCACCGGCACGGTCACGCCCTGCTCGCGCCATCGCTTCAACAGAGTCAACCCGTCAACCTTGGGCAAGCCGAGATCGAGCACAATGGCGTCGTAGCCTTCCGTCTGCCCCAGAAAATCCGCCTGTTCACCGTCACTCGCGCAGTCGACCACGTAGCCCGCTTCGCCAAGTGCGATCTTCAGCTGCTTCGACAGCAGCGCCTCATCTTCGGCGACTAGAACCCGCACAACTGAATATCCCCTACGGTTATAGCCGATCCACGCCTGAACGCGCGATGAACGACGCGTTCACGCTTTGTTCATGGCGAGATCGCTACGGTGTCGCATGCTGATCGAAGTGAAGGCTGTAACCAAGGCGTACCGGACTCCGGCGGGATCTTTCGTTGCCTTGCGCGACGTGGACTTCGCCGCCAACAAGGGTGAGTTCGTGGCCCTTGTCGGAAAATCGGGCAGCGGCAAGTCCACCCTGCTGAACATGCTGGGCGGGATCGACCGGCCGACCGCAGGATCGGTGGTGGTGGATGGAACCGCGATCGAGGCGATGGGCGAGAACGCGCTGGCGCTTTGGCGCGGGCGGAAGGTCGGCCTGGTCTTCCAGTTCTTCCAGCTTCTGCCCACTCTCACGGTCGTCGAGAACGTCATGCTGCCCATGGACTTCTCAGGGTCGATTCCACCAGCCGAGCGTCGGCCGCGCGCTCTCTCGCTGCTCGATCAGGTGGGTGTTTCATCCCAGGCGGACAAACTGCCTTCGTCACTTTCAGGCGGACAGGCTCAGCGGGTGGCGATCGCGCGGTCGCTCGCGAATCGTCCCGCGGTCATTCTTGCCGACGAGCCGACGGGAAATCTCGACTCGGCCACGGCCGGCTCGGTCCTTGAACTGCTCCGCGGTCTGGCGAACGAGGGCGCTACGGTGGTGATCGCCACTCACGAACGCGACATCGGAAGCGTGGTCGACCGAAAGGTTGAGATCGTTGATGGCGTGGTCGCGCGATGAGTCCGCGCTGGGCCAAGACCGTCCGCGACGTCTGGCAGGAGCGTGCCCGCTCATTGATGGTGGTCTGCGCGATCGCTCTCGGCATCGCGGCGTTCTCGTCGGTGCTCTCGACCTACGCGATCATCAACCGCGAACTGAACCAGGGCTACCTCGCGACGAATCCGGCGTCGTTCACTCTGCGCACGGATGCGCTTGATGACGCTGTCATCGCCCTCGTGCGTTCCAATCCAGGTGTTCAGACGGCCGAACCGCGCCGCGTCGTCTCGGGACGGATGAAGGCGGGTCCGGCGAACTGGCGCAACGTGATGTTTTTCGTAGTGAACGACTACGCGGCGATCCAGGTCAGCAAACTTGTTCCAGAGACGGGGGCGTGGCCGCCCGCCGTAGGGGAAGTCCTGATCGAGCGTGACGCGTTCCAGGTCGCGAAGGCGAGCGTTGGTGACTCGGTCGCGATTCGCATGCAGAACGGGATCGAGAAGACGCTCAAGGTGACCGGAGGAGTTCACGATGTCGGGCAGGCGCAGGCGCGGATGGAGAACATCGTCTACGCCTACATCACGCTCGACACACTTGCGTTGCTTGGCGAAAAGCCGTATCTCGATCAGCTCAAAGTGGTGGTTTCGGGCGATGGCCTCGACCGTGACCACATCGGACGCGTCGCTGACGACGTCAAGAAACAACTGGAGGCCGCGGGCCACCTGGTGCGCCGTGTGGAGATTCCAGATCCGGGCAAGCATCCTCATGCTGACTTGATGGCGATGCTTCTGCTTGCCATCTCCACCTTCGGATTGTTAGTCCTCGCGCTGAGCGGCGTCCTGGTCGTGAATCTGCTGACCGCGATCATGGCGTCGCAGGTTCGCCAGATCGGGGTGATGAAGGCGATTGGAGGATCGCGCCGTCAGATCGCGCAGATTTACTTCGGTCAGGCCCTTCTTCTGGGAGTTCTCGCAACACTCGTCGCCTTGCCGCTCAGTCTTGTCGGGTCCCGGCAACTCAGCCTGTACCTCGCTCGATTCCTCAACTTCGACATGACGAGCTTCGCGGTTCCCCTGTGGGTTTACATTCTCGTTGGCTTGATCGGCCTCGCGACGCCCTTGATGGCCGCCGCCTATCCGGTTCTTAAGGGGACGGGACTGTCCGTGGCCGCTGCCCTCGCAGACTTCGGGGTTTCTGATCGTGGCTTCGGCCAGGGTCGTCTCGATCGCGCTCTGGCCTCCGTCGGCGGGGTTGCGCGGCCACTCCTGCTGGCCGTTAGGAACAGCTTCAGGCAACGCGTTCGCCTTGCTCTGACCCTGACTACGCTGAGCATCGCCGGCCTTTTCTTCATGGCTGCCCTCAACGTGAGGGCATCAATGATGAACACCATCGACCACCTGTTCGCGTCCAAGCTCTTTGATCTGACTTTGGGTCTTGGCGCTCTGGGTCCCTATGAGCCGGTTGAACGCGCGATCGCGAGGACACCGGGAACGGTGCGCGCAGAGGGCTGGATCGCGAGTGATGCTTCGATCGTGAGCGGCTCGGGAAGCGTGACTCCGGCCGCCGAATCGAACCCGCACGGCGGGACCGCCGCGTCCGCCTTGAGCCACAGTGGCGGTTCTTCGCCAGCGTCCGGCGAATCCAGATTCAGCGTGCTCGGCGTGACCCCGAAGACCCGCATGCTCGACCTCGACATCGGCGAAGGCCGCGATCTCCTGCCTGACGACGTGGACGCCATCATCTTCAACACCGCTCTCGCGGCCAGGAACCCAGGCATCAAAGTCGGACAATCGGTCATCTTGCGCATGGGTCCGGCCGAAGCTTCGTGGAAGGTCATAGGCATCGCGCGCGAAGCGTTTTCGCCGCCCACCGCCTATGTGTCTCGCAATTACTTCGACCGGGTGGGAGGCCATGCAGGTGCCGCGAACACGGTCCGGATCGCGATGGAGCGAAGCGATGAAGCCTCCATGGCGACCTTCAAGGCAGCGCTCGATCGAAACCTGGACACCGAAGGCGTCAAGGTCACAGGCAGCCTCACCAAGCTGGACAGCCGATATGGATTCGATCAGCACATGCTGATGATCTACATCTTTCTCGTGGTGATGTCCGTGATCATCGGGAGCGTTGGTGGTTTGGGACTGATGACGACCATGAGCCTCAACGTGCTGGAGCGTCGCCGCGAGATGGGGGTCCTGCGCGCGGTGGGAGCGTCGTCGCGCATGGTGTGGATGATCATCGTGACCGAGGGCGTGACGGTGGGCCTGTTGAGCTTTGTTGTCGCCGCCCTCCTCGCCTGGCCGCTCAGCCGAGGACTGGGAAATTTCATCGGCTCCGCCCTGTTCGGAAGCTCGCTCGCGAACGTGTTTGAGGTGCGGGGCCTCGTGATCTGGCTGGCCGTGTCGATCGGACTGAGCCTGATCGCGAGTTTTATTCCGGCCTGGAACGCATCCAGGTCATCCGTCCGCGAGGCCCTCGGCTTCGAGTGACGTCACTTCACTAACAAGAAAGAACTTATGTCCAAGACAACATCGAAGGTCCTGATCATCGCCGTGGTTCTGCTCGTCGCCGCGGTCGGTCTCTCACAGGGCGGTGGCTGGCTCATTCACAAGGTCCGGGTGATGCACGGACTTCACTGAATCTTTGACTCACCCCGAGGCCGACGGAGCGAGCGAACGATCTGTTGACGGAAGCGGACAGCGCGCTCTACGAGGCGAAGCGGAACGGTCGCAAGCGCGTCCCGTCCGCGCGTTAGATCAAGTTCGGACCGTCGCCTTTGAACCTGGCGGCGTTCGCGTGCTCAGCCTCGGCCGACGGTTGGCTTCACGGCGACGGTGGCGAGGAGATAGCCGTGGCGGCGCACCGCGGGCACATGGCGGTCGAGGAACACGAACGGCCACACCAGAAGGCTCGTGATCCGAGTCAGCGGCCGGCACCACGAATGGCAGGCCAGGTCGAGCATGCGTAGCCAGCCGGGGATGAAGAGGATGGCGGTTTCCGCCACAACGGTCAGGCCGGATCTTTCGATCATGGTTCGAAGAGAACGCCGCGAGTAGGACTTCTCGAACCCATAGGCGTAAAGCCCCAGCCACTGCAGGACCGTGGAAAGGAGCGGCCTAAGGAAGGGGTCGTGACGATTCGGCACCCCCACAATGGCGCGACCACCCGGCTTGAGCACGCGGGCCATCTCCCGAACAGCTTGCTCGGTCTCATCGAAGTGCTCGATGGTGCCCATCGAATAGATCGCGTCGAAACTTCCTTCGCGAAAGGGCAATTCCCGGACATCTGAGACTGCGGCGCGCAGCCCCCCTTGGTCAAAGGCCCCTTTCGCCATGGCGACGGTGGGCGGCGAGATGTCTACCCCATAGGCGAGGGCGCCGAGGCGGCTCGCCCAGACAAGGATGCGGGTGTTTCTGGCTTCATCCCACAGGTCCGTCTTGAAGACACTCAAGCCCGAAAGGTCGGGAAAATGCTCGCTGAAGAGCCGGCGTTCGTTGTCGAAGTAGTAGGTGGTGGATGCCGCTTGCCCAAGGTCGGGGAAATTCCCTCCGATCCGGGCCCAGAAACGGCGGTAGGCCGCGCGCAGGATGGAGGTCCTGGCCGGAAGTGAGGGATGCCGCCCAAGGTCAGCGACTCTGCGGTTCATGGGTGAGCCCCTGAAGGCAGACGGTCCTCGGTTTGGCGCGGGCGGATCCTGAACGAGGGCCATC
This sequence comes from Vicinamibacteria bacterium, assembly GCA_039932395.1. Classification (GTDB taxonomy): domain Bacteria; phylum Acidobacteriota; class Vicinamibacteria; order Fen-336; family JAGNNV01; genus JAGNNV01. Next base: position 8,295 of record JBDTQB010000084.1, read on the forward strand.
GCTCCATCAGGACGCAAACGAGAAGCGGAGCCAAAAGGGCCCAACCGCGGACATCTCGCACGTGTGGAGTGACGTGGGTTTCCGTTAAGAGCAGGAAGAGAGCTATTTGCGAGGTGGCAAGCAGCCCGAGACCGATCACGAGTCTCTGCCACCGGAGCGAGCCGAAGGCGGCTACCGCCAGGGCGAGATAGAGCCCCACTTGAAACGAGGGGAGAAGAACGAGGGCGCCCTGCGGATCATTGCCCACCTGTCCGATCGGCCCAGTCACCAGGAGTGCGGCGTAGGATGGGCCGAGAGTGAGCGCGACGGAGACGCCGATGGCGCCCCCCAGCAACGTGGTGGGCCAGGCCCGAAGCGCTGAACCGTGACGCCAGCGCGCCGCAATCAGGACCACCACGAACCAGGAGAGCCACTGATAGAAGGAATGGATGGCTTCAAGGGGGGAGGCGACGAGGGCCTCGGGCAGCGCCACGACAAGAAGGCGCGCGATGCCAAGCACGATGAACAGGGGGATAGCGACCGCCACCGCCAGAAGTCGCCTCCGACCCTCGCTCACGTAGGTGAGGACGCCCGCCAGATAGAGCGGGATCACGGGTGTGACGATGCACTCCTGAGTGACCAGGAAGGAACCGCGTGCAGTGGACAGCACATTGGCGGCGGATGCCGCCGGAAGACCGACGAACCCGAGGAGAGCGGCCGCGGTCTGAGCGATGAACGACGCGACTGCGAGCACGGTCTCGCTCTCGAGATACGCCTTCGAGGTCGCGACGAAGATCACCGCAAACACCGCCGCCAGAATCAGAAAGCGCGCACCGGTATTTGCCAGTGAGGCATCCTTGGCCGGACGGTTCCAAGGGGTCTCATCCGTCGACGAAGGCGAACGGTTGGCAACCAGCATCCACGCATAGACGTAACCCGCGATGGCCAAGGCCAGCACGCCCGGCCAGATGTAAACGTGAAGCGCCTCGAACCAGAAAAGAGAGGATGAAGCAAGGCCAAGGGTTCCAATCCGCAGAATGTTCAGCGCCAGAATCATGAGCGTGCCCATCACCACTCCGGTAAGCCGCAGTCCTAACCGGGAAGGGTAGGCCAGGATCGCTCCCGCGCATAGAACCACCGCATCGGCGCCGCTGCACGCGAGAGTGACGTTGATGCGAGACGAGGAAGAGCCAAACAGGGCAAACGCGAGCCAAGCCTGGGCGGCGGTCAACGGCAGAACGAACTGAGCTTCGAACCAGCCGAGTCGGATCAGGCCCAAGAGGCCCAGGCTCCACCCTAGCCCACGCAGGGCGAAGCCGATCACTCGCCTTGGGGAGTGTCTTGAGCCTGACGCCCGTCCGCACGTGGGGTGGCCTGAACGGAGACCCTCCCCGCGCGTAGGACCCGGCTCATCTCGTCGACCGCATCCATCGCTTTCAGCCGTGACGTACACGAGAAGATGTCCAGGTTCACGGTGCCCGTCTCGGGCCATGTGTGGACCACCGCGTGCGACTCGCGCAGGATCACCACAGCGGTCAGCCCGGCTCCGGGGAACACGTGGGAAGACGCGCAGACCACGTTGGCCCCGGCGTTAACCAGCGCCGCGGTGAAGCAGCCGATGATGTCGTCTGGGGACAACGCGGCGAGCGCGTCGCACCCGCTCATGTCAGCGGAGAAAAGGACAGGCGGTGGCACGATCAGACCCGGCGTCCGCCGGTCTGCTTCCGCATGCCCGCGAAGCCCGCGAGTCCGAGGGTCGCGAAGAGCAGAACCATGCCCCACTCACCCATGGTCGGCACAGGGTCAACGGCCCCGAAGGTATAGATGTGGTCACCGAAACACCCGTTGGCGGCTGTCGCGCGAATCGTGAAAGTGGAGCCGGCGGTGGGCGTGCCGGACAGAACATCCCCGGCGAGGGTCAACCCGGCCGGGAGTGAGCCCGCGACAACTGTGAAGGCGTAAGGGGCGACGCCACCGCTGGCCGTCAACGTCTGGGTGTAAGGGACTCCCTTGGTTCCATTCGGAAGTGTTACGGGTGAGACGGTGACCGTGCACCCAAGCGGGGCCACCGCGAGCATATAGGCCATATCAGCGACGCACGCGTTGAAGTCTGTCGCGCGAATTGTGAAGGTGGAGGACCCGGCGCCGGCGGGCGTTCCTGACACCGTGCCGCCCGTGCTCAGGGTGAGACCGGCGGGGAGCGAGCCCGCGGTGAGCCCAAAGACGTAAGGGGACGAGCCGCCGCTTGCCATCAGCATCTGGTTATAAGGGACGCCGGCGGTTCCTGCCACGAGGGAAATGGGTGAGATAGTGATCAGAGGGCACACCGGCACCACGGCGGTCGCGCAGCCGCCCACTGCATTTGGGCCGGCTCCCGATAGGGTCACCGCGCCATTGTTCGCGATGGCTCTGCCCACCAGGCTGGCGCCCGAACCGATGGTCACGCTGGTATTCGCGATGACCGTACCTGAGAAGGTGGTGCCGATAAGAGTCGCCGATGAACCGACCTGCCAGAAGACGTTGCAGGCGTTGGCGCCTCCGATCAAATTCACCGTTGAATTGGTGCCAGCATTCAGGGTGGTTCCCGCGCGCAGAACGAAGATGCCCGGTCCGCTAAGGGTGAGGGTGGCGCCGCTCGGCAGGTTGGGAGCGCCGGTCATGAAGGTGTAGACGCCCGAGGTGAGGGTGGCGCCGCTCAGGTTATCGGCGATGACCATCCCTGCGCCCTGGTTGAGGCCGTTGAATGCGGTGATGCCGTCGAGGTGAGCCTGCTGAACCACCGCGTCGTTGCCGAGGTGCAAGATGAAAGGCGGGGTCACGGTCGACGGGGGAAAGTTCGAGACCGTGGCCGTGGGCGAAGAGCCCACATCGCCGTCGATCTGCGCGCCGAGGCCGCTGGCGCCAGTCGCGGCGCTGCCGCCGAGGAGTGTGAACCGCTGGGTGGTGCCGAGTGGCGGGGCCATCTGGGCGAAGGCTGCGGGAGCGCCGACGAGTTGGGCGATGAGTCCAAGTCCTGCGAGCGGCAGCAGAGAGATGCCCCTGCGCAGTGGGTTGATGGTCTTGGTCATGGAATCCGATCGGGAAGGTCTCAGGGTTGAGACGCGAAATGACAGGCCGTGCAGAAGAAGCGGAACCTGTCCACGTTCCAGCTTGGACGATCAACACGCCGAGTTCTGTTCGCTACCCCACATAGGCGGGTCTTTCCGTCCAAGCACAAATGAGGATCGCTCTTTCCTTCCCACGCCCTGGCCGTGTCATCCGCCCTTCCTCCCCGCTGGGATCCCGGCCCCCGCGCTCTCCGACGAGGCGGTCGCCTCCAGCTCGAAGACCTCGAGCTCCGCGTCGGGTATCGAGCCCGCGGGAAACACCTTCCGCCAACCGGGTCGGGCGGCGAACGGACGCAGTTGGGCAGTCGGGTAATCGGCCATCAGGCGATCGCTGATCAGCACATAGCGCACTCCGTACTGCGCCCTGAGGGCGCGAGCGGCCGCACGGTCGCCCTCGACCAGCACCGCCCACTGCAGTCGACTGCGTTCCGCGATGTTGGGAGGGGGCGTCAGGTACCCGTCGTAGAGCACACGCCGTCCGCCGAGACCAGCGACAAAGCGGGCGTCCTCGCCCACGGCCAGAAAGGCCGCCTCGGGCTCCGTGCCCTCGCGAATGAAGCTCATGGTCTTCACGAGTGAGTCCGGGAGCGGGGCCCTCGATCCGGCAAAATAGCGGTCCATCTGCACCGGATCCCACCAAGCAGGCAAGGCGAGAGGAAAGCTCACCAACAAGAGTGCGGCGGGACGCAGATCCTTGGGCACCGCGAGCAGCTCCCCGGTCCGGTGAGCGACGTTCCAAGCGCCGATTCCCGCCATGACACCGACCATGACACGCACGAAATAATAGATCTCATCCGTCTCCGTGGCGCCGATGGTGAGAGCGAGCCCCATGTAGCCCACCCACGCGCTGACGGCACCCAGCGCCAACGAGAGCCAGAGTCGGCTCAGGTCATCTGCTCGCGAGTACAGTGTCTTGCCGCCGAGAAGTGCGAGAAGGAAGACGAAGCCCTGGCCGAGGCCGAGCGTCATCGCTTGATCCAACACCGAAGCGAGGTCCAACCGCGGACCATGCAGGAGAAAGGAATAGCGCGTCAGCAGTATGAACAGATACGGGCTCAGCAACACGAGATTGATCCCGAGCACCGTAGCGACGTCGACGGCAGCCGTCCGTCCTTTCCCGTGCCGCCGACTGAGGGCCACGTAGAAGAGGAGGCCCAGGACCACGTACGCCCAGAAGATGACGAACACCCAACCGATCAGGTGCAGGAGCAGGGCGGCACCCAGACGACGAGACCAGCTCGGCACTCCTGAAAGCGTAGCGAGCAGGGGAGGGAGCAGGATCAGCCCGAGGTTGTGATTGGGCTTCAGGAGAAAGCTGACGTTCCAGACGGAGCGATACATCTCCAGGTGATCGGCGGGGCCGGTCGAGAACATCAGGGCAAAGTAGATGGCGAAGACCTTCTCCCACCCCGACCAGTGACCCTCTTCGCAATTCGAAAGCGCGCGAGGGCTGACGTAGAAGCTGACGGCAAAGCCCACGACCACGAGGAGGGCCAGCACCGGATACAGGAGCAACACGCGGTCCGCGCTCCAACCGGAGATCGCGGCCACGAACAGACTCCAGAAGGGCTCGAAGTTGAGCTGACCGACCTGATAGGTCTCGTAGAAGGGGCTACCCGCCGCGACGGGCGTGCAAAGAGCCAGGTTCATCAGCCGGTCGTGTCCGACGCCTACGGCGTACATGCGTCCCAGTGGCAGGTTGCTGATCGCCCAGAGGTAGACACACCAGGAGACGACGGCGGCGAGAATCCACTCTGCGCGGCGGACTCGGGCCGAGGCGAGGATCCAGAGGATGGAAACGCCGCCGGTGAGCAGCCTGGCCCAGCTGAGAAGAGAGTCGAGCCCCGCCTCCGTCACGGTTTCTTCTGGCACCATCGGCGATGGTCCTGCGGAGGAGCCGGAAGCGTCACAGGTCCGGTGCGGGCAGAGCAACTCGCCGTGACAGCGTAGCTCTCAGTGGGCGCAAGCAGCGCCGCGAGGTCAATGGGGACGAGTGCCGGACGAAAGCGAGTCTCCATGCTGACCTCCTCGGTGAACCCAAGCGGCAGGGAGTATTCCCTTGGTCCTGACCGCAACAGCGAACGAATGCTACACGTCGCAGAAGTCGGCGCCGGCGTCGATCATGGTGACGACAAAATCCGCTAGGGCTACTCTGTCGGTGGATCGGCGCGAGCCGCGATCTCATACACGCGGAACCCGCCGCGAGCCGTGAACAGGAGCCGGAGCGAGGCTCGATCGGTCAGGTCGGCAGGGTCCTCGATCCCGTACTGTCGGAAGTCTCCGGGAGTGATGAGCACGTACCGGAGACCATAGCGCTGTCCCAGACTCCCAGGATCGGCGCCCGAGAGCGCCTCCCGTTCGGCCCGCCGCCGCCGTTCGAGATCCGCGGGCGACGCGACCAGCGTCGGTGCGAGCAGAACGCGACGTCCGGCGAGCACCGCCACGTGCGGTGCGTACTCGGGGCTCGCCAGGAAGACCCCGCTCGCCGCGGTTTCCTCGCGGATCCGCTCCATGGCTGCCTTCAGATTCGTGGACAGGGGCTCCAGGCTGGCTCGGGCCGTCGGGTCCAGGCGTGCAGGATCCCATCGGGTTAGGAACGACCCTGGGACGAAGAGCAGGAGCAAGGCGGCGATCCCCACACGCTCGGCGACAAAATGCCGAAGCGGCCGGTATTTGATCAAAGCCTCTCCCACCCGGGTCGCCAGATGCTGCAAGGGGCCGGTCGCTGCCAGGATGAGACCCAGACGATAGGTTGCCTGCGCTCTCCACGGGTCGACGCCGAGTGGCAGCCCACAGGCGACCACGAGCAAGCCTCCCACGCCGACCGAGGCGGCGGTTGCGGCGTCGAGTCCCCGGCGCGCTCCGACCAGCGCCAGTACAAGCCAGGGGCCTTGATCCAACGCGAGCAGCAACAGGCTGTTCGGAAGCGGCATCGGCGGAGTGGCACCGGGATGAAGCCCCCACAGTCCGACGAGCGCTGCGCAAACGGGCAGACCGAGCCGGGAGCCGCTCAGGATCCGTCCGGCCGCGAGGACCGCCGCGACGAGGGGCAGGAAGGTCAGCACGGCCTCGGGATGACCCCAGGCGGAGGAGACGAAGCCGACACCCCGATGGGCGTCGAGCTCCCCCGTGGAGAAGGCCAACCAGAGGCAGCACCCGAGGAGAACGCGCTCGCGGTCGTTCCAGAGGCTCCAGATCGCGATCGCCACTGCGGGCAGAATGACCACCGGCAACAGCGATGGAAGCAACAGTACGATCTCGGCTGGCACGCCGAGAGCGGCCAGATGGCTCCAGAGGGTCGCGACGGCAGGCTCCCCAGAGAGGAAGCCCTCGGCGGGGTGCCCCGTTCCGGCAGTCACCGAGACCTGTGCGGCCCAACGGGTCGTGTCGGGGTCGATCAGGAGTCCATAGGGCCGTGCCAGTGCGAGGCTCCAGAACCCCACCGCCGCGGTGGTGTACACCATCCCGGCAAGAAGCACGACCGGCGGCCTCGAGCGGAGGCTCAGTGCTGCCCAGGTGACGGCCAACAGCATCAGAGTCCAGCGGAATGCGGCGAGGTCGGCGTGCCCCGCCGGCAAGCCGAGCCACTCTCCGAGTCGGAGGTCCATCATGCGCCCGCCGTGACACGCGGGACCGGCACGACTCAGAGGCCTCGTCGTCGCAGGAGCTGGGTGGTCCCGAGAGTCCTGTGGGTCCTGGACTCCGCGAGTTTTTTGAGGTTGGGCAGCTTGCCCTCGGCGTCGAATTTGCTGGCGAGGGCGGGCTCCACGCCGTCGAAACCCATCACGAAGTCCCGCTCGTTGGTGCGACGGACCGGCTTGGTGGTCCTGGGCGAGCAGGCGGAGATCACGGTAAGGCCAGAGCCGAGGCGGCCGCGTTTTTCGAGCAGTCTCATAGCCGCCAAGTCTACGGCGCGTGGCTGGGCCTCGTTGTCTGGTCAAGGCGGGGTCTCGTCACAATCAGCCTTGGGATGTCGTCCATGCTGATGTTCGTCTGGGTGTTTGCGGGGCAAGTTGTCAATCTGTCGTTGTGCGAGCGGTGACTTCAACGAAGGCAGGCCGGCCTCAACGAACGCCTTTGGGTCAAGTCACTGCTCGATGGTCGCGAAGATCTCTACCGCCTTGATTTCCGCCGCCAATTGGGAAACCGTTGACTCTCCCTCCTGAAGCCGATTTAGGATCTGGAGGCGTTGCGGTTCGGCCAGCAGCCGGCAACGACCTGCGCCCACCTTCCTGAACCTGACTATGTCCCTCTGCCCTCGCACCCGTCGCGGCCTTGCGCTTATCGCCCTCTCGATGGCGTCCTCCGCCCTGGCCGGGACC
>JBDTQB010000085.1:0-15464 GCA_039932395.1 Vicinamibacteria bacterium
AAATTCGCGACTCTTTCGGGATGAAAGCGGTGAGCGGAGGCCGGTCGCGCAACAGCGTCGCGGGGGTTGTCGGATTGATCGTGCGGTTTCCTGCCAAGAGGTCGATCGCCACGGCCGCCGGCAGCAAGAGGCGGGTCCGCCGGCCCGGCTGCGCGCACAGGATGATCGTCGTCGCCACGAGGGCGATCGCCGGACTGATCAAGGCAGTCGGATCCACGCTCGCGCTTGGTCCGGTGCTCCACGCAAACAGAAGGCCGGCAGCCAATGTGGAAAAACCGCCGAAGAGTGCCGCCCAACGCTTGCTTCGTGAACCCCAACTCTCGAAACCAGAAACACCCCAGGCCGCGAGAATCGCGAGAGCGAGGCTCGAAAGAATCAGGTGCTTGGTGGGAAATCTCAGACCGGACACCAGAGGAATTCGAGCGATCACACTCTGCAGTTCGTTGCTTCTCACTCCCCAGGAGACAACGAGTCCCAGGACGAGCGCCGCGCAAAGAAATCGCCTATCCCTTCGATTGGCATACCCGAGACCCAGCAGCGCCAGGACCCAGACGGAGAGGCCGAGGTAATGAGAGAACATCCAGACCTGCGCGTTGCGGAGCAACTCCAGACGCGCCTCCGGACGAAGCGGCCACGAATCCGTACGAAATGGCACGACGGTTTCCAGGGTCAGGGCCGGGTGAAGTGGCGAGAGGGCCCAGCCGACGGGCAGAGCTTCGCGTGCCGCGTCGTGAGAAAAGGCGAGCGAAGGCAGAAGTTGGATGGCCCCCATCACAACGCCAAGACTCAGCGCGAGTCCCGTCCGCGTCCGCTGTTTCATCGTCTGATCCGATCTGGTCATCGACCTCAAAGCGCATGCTACGAACGTCGCGAAGCTGTAGTCGGGGGATCCGGCGAAGAACTGCAACGTGACAAGTCCGGCCACGTTGAACCAGGGGGTTCTGCCGTCCTCGCGGGGTTCGGTCTGTTCAAGGATCCAGGGCATCCACGAAGCCGCTGCGAGATGGTGCCAGTGGGAGACGAGGGACAGCATCGGCCCTCCCGCGCCAAATGCAAATCCAGCGGTGGCTTGCGCCGCCTTGGATGCATTCGGGATCAGCCGTCGCGCCAGGCGAGCGGCCCCCAGAGCAGCGATGACAAGGTGGAACGCGCAGAACAGGGAATAGGACCGCTCTTTCGGCAGGATCAAGTGAATCCACGCGGGCGGATACAGGATTTCGGCCCTTGGGTCAGCGAAGAGCGGTTGACCGAATCCGCGCCGGGCATCCAGCCAGGGCAACTCGCCTTGAGCCACCTGGCTGATGACGGCGTCGACCTGGGGAGCCCAGACTAGGACAATATCTCTCAGGAAGAGGGTGCGGTCGGCGAGGATGGCCCGCGGGAAGTTGAGGAGCGGGATCAGGCAGAAAAGCGCGACCCATCCCACGTCCTTCTTGGACATCGCTCGCACCGGCCGATGATACGGCGCGCGCACGTCCTCCGGAGCGCAAGCGATGTCTGAACCTCACGCGCGTAACTCCGTTCACCACAACGAAACCCAGAAGGGGTATGCTCCCTCGCAGTGCGCTGTGATTTCTCGTCAGAAAGACCGAGCGCCTGGAACCTAGCAGGAGGACTTCGTGGCTGACGCCCCACCACTTTCACTTCACCATTTGCTCAAGACCATGGTCGAGCGCGGAGGTTCCGACCTCCACATCACCACCAACTCAGCCCCGCAGATCCGCGTGGACGGACACCTTCATGCGCTCGAAGGCTACAACCCGATGTCGCAGTCGGATACGAAAACGCTGGCCTATAGCGTCTTGACCGACGCGCAGAAGCATCGCTTCGAAGAGAATCTCGAACTCGACTTCAGTTTCGGCATCAAGGGTCTCGCGCGTTTCCGCGCGAATAATTTCTTCCAGCGCGGCGCCGTCGGCGCTGTCTATCGAACGATCCCCGTCGAGATCAAATCGTTCAACCAGTTGGCCCTTCCCGCCGTGGTTGCGCAGATTTCCGAAAAACCGCGTGGCCTCGTGCTTGTGACCGGTCCGACCGGCTCCGGCAAATCGACGACGCTTGCGGCGATGATCGACAAGATCAACATCGATCGTCACGATCACATCCTCACGATCGAGGACCCGATCGAGTTCGTCCACCAGCACAAGAACTGTCTTGTGAACCAGCGCGAAGTCCATCAGGACACCGCGTCTTTCAGCGCCGCTCTCCGCGCCGCTCTCCGCGAAGACCCGGACGTCGTTCTCGTCGGCGAAATGCGCGACCTTGAAACCATCGAGTCCGCGTTGCGCATCGCGGAAACCGGCCATTTGACGTTCGGTACGCTTCACACCAACTCAGCCGCTCAGACGATCAACCGCGTCATCGACGTTTTCCCTGCCCACCAGCAGGGTCAGGTGCGCGCGCAGCTCGCTCTCACGATCGAAGGCATCCTGTGCCAGGCGCTCCTTCCCAAGGCGTCGGGTAAGGGCCGGGCGATGGCGATGGAAATCCTGGTCCCGAATCCAGCCATCCGCAACCTGATCCGCGAAGACAAGATCCACCAGATCTATTCGACGATGCAGACCGGGCAGGACAAGTTCGGCATGCAGACCTTCAACCAGAGTCTGGCTCAGCTGTACCATGCCAAGCAGATCAACCTTCAGACCGCGATCCAGCGTAGCTCGCTTCCTGACGAGCTTCAGGACATGATCAACCGCGGTGTCGGTTCCAATGCTCCGGCGGGCGGTCCGCCTCGTCCCGGAATGCCTCCACGGCCTCCTGCCGCGGGCGCGCGTTGATTTGTTAGAGACCAGGGACTAGAAGGAGAACTCCGATGCCTACCTACATAGTCAAAGGCAAATTCCGCGACGGAAAGCCTTACTCCGGCGAACGCGTTGGTGCCACACCCGATGAGGTGACCGCAGGCCTGCGTAAGGAAGGCGTCACGATCAGCGCGATCGCCGAGAAGAAGAAGGGCGGGCCCAAAGCCACGGGTAAATCCGTTCCCGCCAAGCTCCTTTCCATCTTCGTGCGGCAGTTCTCCGTCATGATCGACGCGGGTCTGCCCCTCGTCCAGTGTCTCGAAATCCTCGGTTCTCAGCAGGAGAACCCGAACTTCGCGAAGGTCATCATCGCCACCCGCCAAGACGTCGAAAGCGGCCTGAACCTGGCCGACTCGATGCGCAAGCATCCGCAGGTCTTCGACGACCTGTTCTGCAACATGATCGCGGCCGGCGAGGCGGGCGGTATTCTCGACACCATCCTCAAGCGTCTCGCGACCTACATCGAAAAGTCCGTCAAGCTTCAGGCGCAGATCAAAGGCGCCATGATGTATCCCGTCGCGGTCATCAGCATCGCTGCCCTGGTCATCGGTGTCATCTTGTGGAAGGTCATCCCGACCTTCGCCGCGATGTTCGCAGGCCTCGGCGCCGAGCTGCCGCTTCCCACCAAGCTGGTCATCATGGCGTCCAACCTGCTTGTCCGATTGATGCCCTTCCTGGTCATCGGGTTCTTCCTGATCCAGTACGCGTTCCGTCAGTACTACGCCACCTACTCAGGCCGACGCATGGTGGACGGCCTCCTCTTGAAGCTGCCGATATTCGGCGATCTCTTTCGAAAGATCGCGGTGTCTAAGTTCTGCCGCACTCTCTCGACGCTGATCGCCTCCGGCGTTCCTATCCTCGACGGTATCGAAATCACCGCGAAGACGGCCGGCAATGCGATCGTCGAAGACGCCCTGATGTCGGTCCGCAAGTCGGTCGAAGGCGGTCTCACCATCGCGCAGCCGCTGAAGGAAACGAAGATCTTCCCCGGCATGGTCGTGCAGATGATCAGCGTCGGCGAACAGACGGGCGCGCTCGATGCGATGCTTTCGAAGGTGGCCGATTTCTACGAAGACGAAGTCGACCAGGCCGTCGCGAACATGCTGACCCTCATGGAACCGATCATGATCCTGTTCCTCGGCACCACGGTCGGCGGCATCGTCATCGCCATGTATCTGCCGCTCTTCGCGCTGATCAGCCAACTGAGCTAGTCGCGGATGAGTCGTAACCACGGCGCCCCGCCGTCTTACGAGGAGACGTTGCGTTGAACACAGAGCTTCGGAGTCAGCCCGCCTCTACCGAAGCCCCGTTCTCTCTGGGAGCCCTGATTGGCTTCCGGCTGGTCATCGTGACTGTTTTGCTGTTCGTCGCCGGCTACTTAGAGGCTGTTCAGGAAGCCACGACGTTTCGCCAGCCGATCTTCGTGCTGATCTCGGCCACGTTCGGGCTGAATGTTCTCTACGCGATCCTCCTTGGTCTGGCGCCCTATCGCGTTCAGGCCATCGTCCAAATCACCGGTGACCTGCTGGTCGTCACCGGGTTCGTCTACCTCACGGGCGTCGACCGCACTGGTTTTGCGATCCTCTATCCCGTCAGTGTTCTGTGCGCCAGCGTCCTTCTCGGGCGCGGCTACGGGTTCGCGCTCTTCGCGAATCTCATCTTTGCCTCCGTTCTTCTGCTGGTGCGGGCCGGTCTCATTGCGGACGAGGCGGTTGGAGTCATCGCACACGGCCCGTTGCGCGGCCTTCTCAGCGCCCTGGTCGGCATGGCGCTGTCTTGTTTCCCGGTCGCAGCGCTTGGTCAGTTTCTCTCCCAGGCGTTGAAGCGCGCGGGCGAGAGCCTGGACGCCGCCACCGGAGAAGTGGCCACGCTGCAGGATTTCAACCGTCTGGTGGTCGAGAATATTCACAGCGGTCTGCTGGTCACGGATCATTTTGATCGCATCTCTTTCGCCAACGCCGGCGCCGTCGACATTCTTGGGATCGGCCGCGACGATCTTCAACATCAACTCATCTCGGATGTCATTCCCTCAACCGAGCTTCACCACCGGGGCAAGCCCGACACCGAGACCACGCTCGAGTTCGAATATTTTCGCAAGGATGGGGATCAGAAGACGCTGGGCCTTTGGGTGTCGGAACTCTCCGGCGCGGCGGTGGGCGGTCGGCTGCTGGTGATCAGAGACCTCACTCACGTCAGGCGCCTGGAAGCGCAGGCCCTCATCAACGAGAGGCTCGCCGTGGTCGGCAGCACCGCGGCCCAGCTGGCCCATGAAATTCGCAATCCGCTGGGTGCCATCAGCGCCGCGACCAAACTCCTTGCCGAAGGCGCACCCATGTTAGACGACCAGAAAAGTCTCCTGCGTATCATCTCCAAGGAAGCGGATCGCCTTGCCGTGACGGTCACCACCTACCTGCGCGACGTTCGAAATCAGAAACCGGCGGTCTTTTGCGACCTCACTCCACTTCTTGCTGACGCGGTGCGCCTTCTCGAGTTGAGTCCGGAGCGCGGGCCTGCTCACGTGATCACGTTCCACCCTTCCCTTAAGACGCTGCGCGTGGCCATCGCCGAAGATGAACTGATGCAGGTGTTCTGGAACCTCGCGCGCAACGGCCTTGAGGCGATGCCCAATGGAGGCACGCTAACCATCTCCGCCAAAAAGGTTGAAGATTGCGCTGAGATTGACGTTGCCGACGAAGGTCAGGGAATGGACCGACGAAGGCTCGCGCAGCTTTTCGAACCGCTGCGAACCAGCAAGGAGATGGGGACGGGCCTGGGGCTTGCCATTGCTCATCGGATCGTTCGCGGGCGGGGCGGAGACCTCCTGATCTCGTCTGAACCCAATCGCGGGACACGCGTCAGGATCCGGCTCCTGGTTGAGCCCGCTTCAAACAAAGCACTGGCCGGCGCATCGGGTGGAGCAGCAGCATGACCGCCGACGACGTTTCCGAAAACGGCGCGCGCGTCCTTGTTGTCGATGACGAACCCTCGATTCGCGAGGTCCTTCGTCTTGGGTTGAATCGCGCCGGCTTCATCGTCGGCACGGCGGGGAGCTATCAGGAAGCGCTTGCAGCACTGGCCGAAGACTGGGATCTGATCGTCACCGACCTTCAACTGCCCGATGGCGATGGGCTATCGATTCTCCGTCGCGCCAAGGAACTTTCGCCCGAGACTGCGGTGGTCGTGCTCACTGCCCATGGATCCGCCGATACCGCGGTTGCCGCCATGAAGCTTGGGGCGCACGACTACCTCACCAAGCCCTTCGACGTGGACGAACTTCGCATCCGCGTGCGTCAAGCCATCGAAGGCCAGAAGCTGCGCCGGGAAAATCGCGAGCTTCGCGCCCAGGTCGGTGCGCGCGCCGGTCTCGATGGGCTCATTGGAAAGTCTTCGGCCATGCGATCCGTGGTCGATCGTATTCGAGCCGTGGCCCCTTCCGCCGCGACCGTGTTGGTGGTCGGCGAGAGCGGAACCGGCAAGGAACTGGTGGCGCGCGCCATCCACAATTTGTCTCCGCGGAAGCAGCGTCTCTTCGTCGCGGTCAACTGTGGAGCGATCACGGAGTCCCTCCTGGAGAGCGAACTGTTCGGGCATGTGAAGGGCGCCTTCACTGACGCGCGGCAAGCTCGGCCCGGGCTCATCGAGCAGGCGCATCAAGGCACCCTCTTTCTTGATGAGATCGGCGAGATGTCGCTTGGGATGCAGGTCAAGCTTCTCCGCGTCCTTCAGGAACGGAAGGTGCGTCGAGTCGGAAGCGCCGAGGAAACGTCGGTCGATGTTCGGCTGATCGCCGCGACTCATCGTGATCTTGCTCAGATGGTGCGCGAAGGAACGGTGCGCGAGGACTTCTACTACCGCATCGACGTGATTCAAGTCGCCCTTCCTCCGCTTCGTGATCGCCTGGACGATTTGCCTTTGCTCGTGGCCGAGTTTTCGTCTCGAATCGCCCGGCAGACCGGCTTGTCCCAGCGTCCGTTCTCCCCGGCAGCCATCTCAAAGCTTCTGAGACATCCCTGGCTTGGCAATGTCCGTGAACTTGAGAACGCCGTCGAGCGCGCTTTGACCCTCGCCATCCACGACACGATTGGGCCTGAGGATCTCTCGTTGACCACCCCGGTCAGGGATCATGCCCTTCCCGAACCACACGCTGGCTTCTCTCTGCCTGACTTTCTGCAGCGCATGGAAATCCACATGGTGAGGCGTGCCATGGAGATCAGCGGGGATCGGCGTACCGAAGCGGCGAGCCTTCTGGGGGTCTCGCAGCGCGCTCTCAAGTACATGATTTCGAAACTGCCTCCCAGCTGAGTCTGGACAAATGTTGTCCGTCGTTGGCCGGAGTTTGGCCCAAAACCGGGATCTGCCTATTTGTTTATCTTATTTAAATTCATAGACTTAAAAAGTTCTCAACGGTGGCACGCCCCATGCTCTGTGTGAACACGTCCATTACGGACAACCAATTTTCATCTCTAGAGAAAGAATCAACACAATGAAGAAGAATCAAAAGGGCTTCACCCTCATCGAGCTCCTGATCGTCGTCGCGATTATCGGCATCATTGCCGCCATCGCGATCCCCTCGCTCCTTCGCGCCCGCGTTTCCGCGAACGAAGCCGGCACCATCGGCGACATCCGCTCGGTCATCTCCGCTCAGTCGGCCTTCCAGTCGACCGCCAATGGCTGGTACGCGCCCCTCACCTGCTTGAACAGCCCGTCTGGCTGCATCATCGGCTACTCGACGGCAGCGCCCACCTTCGCCGACAACACGATCGCGGGAAACGTCCTTCCTGTTCCGAAGAGCGGCTACAACCGCACCTTCACCAATGGCAACCCCCCGGGCGCCCTTCCCAGCACACTCGCGAACGTCTTGGACGGTTTCTGCTACGGCGCCACGCCGTCCACCCAGAACCAGACCGGCGTTCGTGGTTTCGGTGGTGACGCTTCCGGTCGCGTCTGCCAGAACATCACTGGTGCGGCGGAGTGCGGCGTCGCGACTCCTCCCTCCTCGCTGGCCCCGACCTGCACCGTCATTCAGTAAGTACCGTTTGAGCAGACCATCCGGTCTGTTCAACAAAAACCCAGACCACCGTGGTCTGGGTTTTTTTGTGCCTCGGCTCATCGACTTCTTACAAACAAAGACAAGCCGAGAGGCACTAGACTTCATTTCACCCGTTGAACATTTATGCCCTCTGAATGCCTCTCCGCATCGGACGTCTTCAAGACCCAGAAGACTCCCTTTAGTCGACGGCCCGGCTTCAAGGTAGGGCCCCTGAATCTTCGGATGGCTCAAGGTGAGATTGTGGGCCTCCTCGGCGCCAATGGTGCTGGAAAGACGACGGCCCTGAAACTCCTGATGGGTCTCCTGGTTCCCGATTCAGGTTCTATCGAATTGGTCGGATTCAAGTCGAGCAACATCGAATGGCGCTCCCGAGTCGGATATCTACCCGAGCAACCCGCCTTCTACGAATATCTAACTGGGCGTGAATTCCTTCACTTTGCGGCGGAGCTTTTTGGGATTGCAAGCTCGACGAGCCGGTCAAGATCCGCCTCCCTTCTCGAGAAGGTCGGCCTGGCCGCGTCAGCGGATCGGCGGATCCGTACCTACTCCAAGGGAATGCAGCAGCGTTTGGGGATCGCTCAGGCGCTTCTCAACGAGCCCCGCCTTCTGGTCCTTGACGAGCCCATGTCCGGCCTCGATCCCATGGGAAGGCGCTTTGTTCGGGATCTCATGCTGGAACTTAGGTCTCAGGGTTGCTCGATTCTTTTCTCGACCCACGTGATTCCCGACGCAGAATTTGTTTGCGACCGCATAGCGCTCATGCGAATGGGAACCTTGCTCGCGGTTGGAACGCTTGATGAGCTCCTCGGCATCCCAAGCCAGTTTGAGGTGACTTGCACGCGAAATGCCGGGACCGAGCGGGAGACCTTTCCAGTTGCGAAAGATCAACTTCCGGAAGCGATCGCAAAGCTCCTGGCTCAAGGGGCCCACCTCGTGAGCGTGTCGCCGCTCCGAGCGTCCGTTGAAGACCTCCTCGCCCCCGCGAGAGTTCCAGTCGCATGAGCGCCCTTCGAAGGGTTTGGGCGGTCGCCTACAACACTCACCTGGAATCGGTGCGCCAGCGTCTCTTTTTGGGCCTCCTTGTCGTGGCCCTTTTATTGATGTCTTCCGCGCTCGTGCTCAAAGACATTTCGGTCCATCAGGATCTGAAGATTCTGATGGACATTGGCCTCGGGTCTGCCGAATTCTTCGGAACTCTCATCGCACTGTTTCTTGGGTCGGACCTGGTGAGCCGCGACGTGGAACGCCGGACTCTTCACCTGTTGCTGGTGAAACCCCTGTCTCGGACAGAGTTCATTTTCGGGCGCTATCTTGGCCTTTGTTCGACGCTTGCGACCTGCACAGTGCTGCTGGCCCTGGGCCTGGCTATGGCTCTGTGGGCGGCCCACGGCGTATTCTCACTGGGCCTCTTGAAGGCGTTCTATTCCATCTTTTTGCAGCTCGCACTGACCGGTGTCGTCGGCGCCTTCCTGTCCTGCCTGGGGTCCCGGCCGCTCGCGCTGATGGGTTCCACCATCATCTGCATTCTCGGCCGCATGTCGGACGTGCTGAAGAACGCCTCTCTTGTTCTCGAGGGCTTTCCCGACTGGCTCGGTCAGGCCTTGTATCGCGTCCTCCCCAATTTCCAAATTTTCGATCTGAAGAGCCGCGCGGTCTATGGCGACGAAATCCCTACTGCGTTGCTTTCCTATCTCACTATGTATGACATCGCCTATTCGGTCTTTCTCCTCGCCCTTGCCGCCATTGCGTTTAGAAACCGCGATTTGAAATGAAGTCCCTGCTGCTCGCGATGGCTGTGGCGGGCGGAGCGGTGCTGGCCGTGCAGCCTCCTATCGAGCAGGCCCTGACTGCGATGGGACCGGAGCCCGACGCACACAGTGTCTGGACGGGTCCAGTTGTGCGTTCTCTGAGCGTCGGTTTCTCAGATGTGCTCGCCGATCTCTACTGGCTCCGCGCTGTGCAGTGCTACGGGCGGCAAAAGATCGACGGCACCTATGGTTCGTTCGCGGACCTTGAGCCGCTCCTCCAGACCGCCGCTGCCCTCGATCCTCGTTTTGAAATGGTTTACCGCTATGGCGCGGTGTTTCTTTCCGAACCCACTCCCGTCGGCGCCGGAAAGCCCAAGGCAGGCGTTGCGCTCCTGAAACAAGGCGCCGACGCCAATCCCCTCAACTGGCGACTCCGACAAGAGGAAGGACTTTTTACCTTCTTCTATCTGAATGATCCCTTGGGCGCAGCGGAGATTTTGAAGAGCGCTAGTTTGATTCCGGACGCGCCGTTTTGGATGAACTCTTTGGCCGCGCAGATTCTTAGCAACGGTGGCGAGATCGAGGCCGCTCTTCAGATGTGGACGATTCTCTACGAGCGATCGGAGCCCGGCCTTTTGAGAGACAACGCGGCCAGTCAGGTCCGGGTGGCCCAGAACCGGCTCCTTGCCAAAAGGCTGCAGGAGAAGGTGAAGGCGTATCGCGAGAAGAGCGGCGACCAGACCTCCAGTTTGGAGCGATTGAAGGAACTTGGCGTGATCGAAACGTTCGTCGACTTGGTCGGCGTCCCGTTCGAATTCGACGCGGCGCAAGGGGTGGTGCGAGTTTCGCGAGAATCTAGTCTGTGGCGAAGATAGCTTGCCCGGCCCTGGTCTCCAATCGGATTCGAATCTAGACGAGGGGTCCGGCGAGAACCCAAGATTGAAGCTGCTTGTGGGGGCGCTTGTGTTCGCGTTGGTTTTCGCGGTCGCGTTCACCCAGAGAGGCATTCCTTTGGGCTTCGCCGGGGGGAGCGTCGATGGGGACTGGTTCGATCTGGGAGCCAATCTTGCCACCTACGGAGTCCTGGGTTTTGGGAACGAGCCCCTTGTTTATAGACCGCCCGGGTTCCCCGCGTTTGTCGCGCTCGTCCTGAAAGTCGTCGTTGACCCAGCGTCGAACTCAGATGACATCCTCAACACCAGAGGACCGAGCGGGGTCTTGACGGCGCAGGCCATAGTTCTGGCAATCGGCGCCGTCGAGTTGTTTCTATTGATGGCGCTCCGCCTGAGGCTATTCACCGCCTTCGCCGCGGCGCTCCTTTTCGGAACCAATCCATATTCGTTGGCGGTGGCGAGTCTTGTTCACTACGACGTCCTCGCCTGGGCGGCAATCCTGATGCTTCTCCTGGCCCTTGACCGCGCGTTTCAGATCCCGGACGCACGAGTTGCGCTCGCCGCCTTCTTCGGTGCGGGTTGCGTTCTCGCGGCAGGAGCGCTCATTCGTCCGGTCGCCATGCTCGCTCCATTTTTTCTTGTCGCGGTCTTTTGGGCCCGGAAGAACGGAAGCGCAAGGTGGAAAGCCTACGCCACGTTTTTGGCGGGATTCGCGGTCGTGCTTCTTCCGTGGACCGCGCGCAACTTTGTTGTGACCGGACGCGTCCTTCCGGTTCATGCGCAAGGATGGACCGCGACTTTCGTGAGCAGCGCGACGGCCATGGTGCGAAATCCTGACGTGTACGAGTGGAACGCGGTTGCGCGGCGCTACTACCTGCCCCTCTATAAACGGGTCACGGGTGAGGAAACGATCGAGACGGGAACGTACGCGCGCAACGTGATAGCACTCGAGGATGCCGCACGGGCCGCGACGTTTGTGAATCTTCGCGCGAAGCCCCATATCTATTTGCTGAATGTTTTCACCGGGGCGAAGGCATTGTGTACCCAGATCAACGCCGGGATCCTCACGATCTACACCAAAGCACAAACAAGGACCCCGTTCAGACCCGAGTGGATAGCGGCAGGCTCCAGAGACAACATCCTCCGCGGTCCTGAAGGCGATTCCTTTCGCTTTCTGCACGACTTGCTGGGGTTGACGGGCGTGTTTGGCGTCTGCTTGGCGCTCAAGCGTCGCGACCCGTTTCTGGCCGTACCGGTGGCCATTGCTCTGACCATCGTCGCCACCCACGCTCTGTCGTACCTGGACTACTACTACTATGCCGTGAAGATGCCGTTTCTGGTTCTCTTTGGGTTTTACGGAGTGGATATGCTGCCCCGAGCCCCTCGCCTCGCCTTGATCGTTTCTTTGCTCGGACTGAGTGCGACGCTGAGCTGGCTGATGGGATTTTTTTCGTGATCAGCGCGCCTGCTGAAAGGCCCGATAGTAGTACGAGGCATATGTTCCTTCGACGGTCAGAGTCGTCATCGGTGGAGTCAGCATGGCCGAGGGGATTTGATACAGAACTTCGTTCCAGCCCTGGACAAGAGTCGTCTTGATCCAATCGGTCCGGCCTCGAGACGTGTTGAAGCGGACGACGCTCTCGGTCATATGCATTTCCAGGCGTCGTTCGCCTTCCGGATGACGGAGCCGGGCCGACGGTTCCGGATTCGTGCGGACAACGATCCATAGGTCGGAACTCGCCTGCGGGGTATCGAGCGTCATTTCCTCGCTCCCGATGATGATCCTTCCGCCATCGGCAAGAACCGTCCCCGCCCCGCGCCCCGTGCCGGTGTAGGTGTCGAGCTTCAGCGTCGCGAACAGGCTGCGAGTGCCGACGGACGAGCGCCACCGATAGTGATGGGCCCGTTCATCCAGAGGATCCGTCACATTGAGAGTGTCCACTTCCTTCAGAGTCGCTGGCACATCAGCGCTGATCAGGGACGATTGACGTCCGAGAAGGTCGCTGCGAGTTGGATAGATCGCAAGCTCAGACGACGCAAGGCTGCTGGTCACGAAGAGCGGTGGCCCACCCACGAGCGCCTCCCACGCGGGAGAACTGTCGATGTAAGAGTTGGATGCGATGAGGTAGGGCGGCAAGGGGCCGGCGCCCTTTCGGCTCAGAAGTTCAAACGCCGAGGCCTCGGTCTCCACGGGAAGGATCTCCGAGAATCCAGGGCTGACCACCCCACTGAGGTTGACGCTGCGCCGCCCCGTCCGGTACTCGATGGAAACGCCGTTGCTTAGAAACGAAGCGTTCTCCGGCAGCTTTTTTAGGATGAAGTCGAAGACCGCCTCGTCCTGTCTGTAGACCGAAGAAGCGGCGTCCGCGTAGACGAGGGCGAAGCGCGCCACACTCAGCAGCCCGAACACGACGGACACCGCGGCAAGGGAGCGGAAGATTCTGACTGCAGGCGAGTCGAGCGGTACGGCGAGAGCGTCGCTCACGCTCTTCAGGCCGGTGCAGAACAGAACCAGCAGGGGTGGCAAGGTGAAAAGCACGTAACGGTTTGAGTGGACGCCCATGTGAATCGTCGGGGTGATGGCGATGATGGTCGCCAGAGAGGCCACGAGAAAACCGAGCGCTCGACGCGTCTCTCTCTCTCGTCGAAGCAACGCGATGCCGACGAAGATCAGGAGAAGCGGGGGCGCGTAGAACGGCGCGTTGCCGCTTCCCAAGCCAAGTCTTGCGGTCGATGGGTAGAAGCCGAGGAGGACCCCTCGCAAGAGGTCACTCCAGTATTCGACAGAGAACACGGCCGCGGAAAAAAGCCCCCAGTTCTCGGAGAGAAGCTTTTGAGAGAACGATGTGTTCGCCGCGGAGCCGGTGAAGATGCGCACGAGGGTGGCACTCGCGACACCGCAGGCCACCGGAAGCAGCCACCGAACGTTCAGCCTCCACCTCCCCTCCTGACGTTTCGCATCCCAGATCAGCCACACCGCCAGGACGGACACGAGAAGCAGCGCCTCTGGTCGCGTGAACGCGAGCAGGCAGGCGGGCAGAATAAAACGGGTTCCGCTGCCGGAATCAGATGGCTCAATCCAGGTCCGGAAGAGCCACATCGCAAGGAACAGGACGAGAGCGATATCGGCTCCGTAGTGAAATGACCAGGCGAGAGGTCCATTGAGCAAGATCAGCACCGCGCTCAGCATCGCGACATCCGCGGACGGGGAAAGACATCGGCTGGCTCGATAGGCCTGCAGCGCAGTCAGCACCGCGAACACCGCGCCCGACAGGATCGCGAAGGCGATGAGGCCTTCCCCCCGAAATCCGACGAGATGAGCGACCGCGAGGAAGACGGTGTGAAGCAGACTCGTCGCACCGGTCGTTGGAGCGTCGCCCACATTGAACTGAAAGGGATGACCCTCAGCGAACCCCTTTGCGTATTGCGCGATCAGGTAGAGATCGGCGACCTGAGGTACGAAATGCCCATCCGTTTCCACAAGCATCGAGCCAAGAAAAATGATCGAGACGGCGATGCCAAGGAGAGCAATCTTGAGGTGTGGCCGAGGTTCTGGGACCTGCGGGTCACTCATTCCGCTTGCCGCAGAGGGAAAGCGACGACATTGATTGAGCCTTCACGCGGGATCAACGCCCGCAGGGCAGCGGGGTCGGTTGGAAGGGGTCGCTTGGAACTGAGGGGCCGGAATCCGTAACCGCTGTCCGTGAGAAGTCGCACCATCCGATCGAACTTGTCAGTTGGATGGAATACGTAGGGAGCAAGCTCCATCACCAGGGTGGGGCGATCCCTTGCGAGAAGCCTAACCGCTCCCTCGATCACTTCGAGCTCATGGCCATCGACATCCATCTTGATGAGCGCGATCGGCGAACGACCCGAACGATCCACCGCTTCGTCGAGCGTCGTCACGGTCGCTCCGGTGGTCTGCATCGTGCGGCTGCCCATCTTCACGTCGTCAGCAACGCCGCCATCGACCGGCCAGCTTGATCCCAGCCCCGCCAGGGGTGCTTCACTCGATGTTGCCCCTAGGAAAACCTGACGAACCTCCACTCGCTTCTCAAGATCCGGATTCGAGCGCAGATTCGCCTTGAGTTTGGCGACGGCGAAATCGGTGGGCTCAAACGCGATCACGTGTCCCGTTGGTCCCACCAGTCGTGCCAGATGGAGGGTGTGAGCGCCCACGTTGGCGCCGATATCCAACACCACGTCGCCTTCCCGAACCCGAGAGCGAAGTGCTTTGAGAGTGTCCCGTTCAAATGCTCCCACCGTATAGATGGTGAGATCGATGCCTTCCCGGAGGTCGAGATTCCAGGTCAGGCCCTGTCGCCTCACCGTCACCTGGTCGATGCCGCCGAACGGGCGTCTCACGGCTTTCAGTGTGGAATAGAGCTTCTGGGCGATGCGGATCTTGGTGGCGGTGCTCAACACGAGAAGGCGAGCTTCAGTCATCCAGAAGCCAAGGTCAACCAGAGGCTAAGCTCACGGCTTCGAATCATGGTCGATCCTCTGCTGGCCCTCCAGATCCTCGCCGCCACAATCGCCTGTCTTTTCGGCCTGGTGGTCGGAAGCTTCGCGAATGTCGTGATCTACCGTGTTCCGCTCGATCAGTCGGTCATCTTTCCTTCGTCGAAGTGCCCGAAGTGCGGATCGTCCATTCGCTTTTGGCAGAACGTTCCCGTGATCTCCTGGTGCTTTCTCAAGGGTCGCTGCGCGAATTGCCGGAATCCGATTTCCGTTCGATATCCCATAGTGGAAGCTATTCATGGCGTGGGCTTCGCCATCGTCGTTCTCCAATATGGTCTCTACCCGTTCACGCCGGTGCTTCTTGCGTTTTTCTCGGCGCTCGTCATTCTGGCTTTCATTGACTGGGACCACCAGATTCTTCCGGATGTGATCACTCTCCCTGGAATTCTCGTCGGCGTCTTTTCCACTCTGCTGCCCGGCGCGCTCATCGAGTGGCGGGAAGCGGCCATCA
>JBDTQB010000086.1:0-15461 GCA_039932395.1 Vicinamibacteria bacterium
CCTCGGCCTTCGACTCGGCGACATGAATCGACTTCACTCCGCCGTTCGCCATCAGCAATGCGAAAAGCTCACGCGAGATGGAGTGAGGCGCGTGCGCCGCAACTTCAACCCTCACCCGACCGTGATCAGGCGCCGAGATCCCGGCCCGCATGGCCGTGGTCTGCTGCACGATGGCTTCGGCGCGCGCAGGGTCGAAGCCGATGATCTCGTGAAGAACCAGGCCATGGAGTGACGACTGGGCCAGCGCATCCACTGCGGCAAGCGAGTTCGAGACATCGGCAACCGCAGAGGTTCCGGAGGCTTCGAGTGAAGCGATCGCCTGTCGAATCCCGTCCGTCGCCTCTTCCGGCGAACGCTCGGCGCGCACACGCAACTGGTCCTCGATCCAGGGAACGAATCCCCGATCCCCGGGCACCGCTCCGCTTCCAAGATGGGACAGTTCGAGGTGAGTGTGAGCGTTGACGAATCCAGGCATCAGGATCGCAGCGCCCAGATCCACTTCGCGCACGTCCGCGCCCGCCGGGCGATCGCTGATCGACCCGACCCCCGTGATCACACCTTCGCGCACAGAGACGAAGCCATCCCGAATCGCAGGCGACGTCACAGGCAGCACCCAGGCCGCCCGGTAAACAGTTTCAGCAGTCATTCAGGGTGCGGGCCAAGGCCCCCTGCTTTAGTCAAACCACCGGCAGGCAAGCGATGCAGTCGATTTCCACCCTGAGAGTCTCCCCCGGAAGGCCCGCCACCTGAATGGTCGTGCGCGCGGGCTTGTGGCCGGCGAACATCCGCTCATAGACGGCGTTCATTTTGGGGAAATCGGTCATGTCCATCAGGAACACGCCGCAGCGAAGCACGTGCTGAAGATCGGTGCCCGCCGCCTTGAGGATCGTCTCGATGTTCTTGAGGGTCTGCTCCGTCTGAGCTTCAACACCTTCCGCCGTCTGACCGGTGAGAGGGTCGCGGCCCGATTGGCCGGAAACGAACACAAGGCGTTCGAAGCCCGTGCCGGGCGAATACGGGCCTACGGGCTTGGGAAGATTGTCGGCCTGGATTTTGCGGATCGGCGAATTGGACACGGGCGCGTGGCTCCTTGAAAGGGGGCCGCCATCGTAGCAGCCCTAAACGGGAATGATGTCCCCGTAGTACACGACGAAGCAGACGCAATCCGCGGGGCCGGTGACGTGCTCTTCGTGGACATCGCCGGGCTTGGAACGGCAAATGTCGCCTGGGCCGTAGACGCCACGATGATCTTGAAGATGTCCTTCGAGAACGAGGATGACCTCGTCGCCTCCGTGATCATGCCGCTTCGTGGACACCCCGGGCTTGCCCCAGATCAAAAAGCGCTTCACGCCACGGCTCACATCTTCCGAGAAAAGATGGGCCTGCAGGCCGGGACTGAGCTCGCTCCATGAGTAGGCGGATCGATCGATCGGACCGCGCGGAACGCCCAGCAAGTCCATGAGTTGCGTGCGTGTGTTCGAACCCACCGCGGTGGGGACCAGAGAGGCGGACACAGAACTTTCGAGGTCGATTTCGGTCAATTCAGACATAAGTGGAGGTGCTAATTCTAAGACTCTTCAGGGGTACTACGCAGAAGGAAGCCCGATTGGATGCGGGCGGAGAGACGGCGGTCGGCTACGATTGTGGGTGCCGATGAAGACGCTCAGTGACGCGGAACTCGTAGCCCAGGCGGCTGCGGGGCATGCGGATGGTCTGGGCGAACTCTTCGACCGCCACGCCGGGCGCATGAAGTCTCTCGCGATGCGTATCGTCCGGTCGCCTGAGGAAGCCGACGATGTGGTCCAGGAGGTCTTCGTGCAGGCCTGGCAACAGGCGGGCCGTTTCGATAGCCAGCGCGGGAACGTGATGGCCTGGCTGACCATCATGACGCGTTCTCGGTCGCTGGATCGATGGCGGCGACGAACGACACGTCGCGAGACCGCCGTCGCCGACGCCGCTGAACTGACCATGCCCGTCGTCCGCGGCGACGATCTCTCCGCCTGGGCCGCGCAAACCGCGTTGGCGGATCTGCCCAAGGACCAGCGTGAGCCCCTCACCCTCGCTTACTGGGAGGGGCTCTCGCAGTCGGAGATCGCGGAGCGCCTGAACATTCCGCTCGGAACGATCAAGACCAGAATGCGGACAGGCCTGAAACGACTCCGCGAAGTTCTGTAGCGCCGTCGCTTAGTACTTCACCCGAACGCGGTACTTAAGGATCGTTTCACCGCCGGCGGGAACCGGGACCAGCCACTGCGACTCGAACGCCGCCGACTTCGTGTTCGGGATGGACGTCTCGATCATGGTCCATTCCCCGCCGATGGGTTCGACCACGCGGACGGTCACCGGGGTGTCCTTCTGATTGCGGATTTTGATCTCGTGCGCCGACTCGTAGGTCGTGCGGGTGGCTGCGGTCAGATGCTTGAAGTCGGTCTGCCTTCGCTCGGCGACGATGTCGAACGCATTGCCCAGTTCCAGCTTCACGTCTTCGTTGCGAGGCGTGTGGTCAATGTTGTCCTCGCCGATCAACTGGGGCGAGCCCGAGCGATCCTTCTTGAAGACGCGGACAATGCCCTTCGGCATCGCCTGACCGAGGCCGGGGGTCGCTTCGGAGTTCTTGAAGCTGATGAAGACCGCGATCTTCTCCTTGCTCGCAGGTCCCGACCACACCGACTGGAAGTACTGATTGCCGCCGTTTAAAACGTAGTCCTTGGTGATGTGGATGTTCTCGGCCTGCATCAACTGAATCTGCTTCGTCTGCGCGTTCTTGATGGTCGACGGCCGCTCCAGCGTGTAGAGGTGGTATTCGAAGAGACCTTCCTCCATGAAGTTCGCTTTCGCTGCCATGTCCATCGCCATGCCGCGGGCCTGAGGTGCCATGAACTGACGCGCGGGCTGCGCCTTGTGCACATCACCGGCCACCAGCTTGAGCTTCGCGTCCTTGTACGAAGCGCCGGAGTTGTTGGCGATCGTCACCCATCCCTGGATGCCGGCCTTCTCTTCCGTGGGATCGAGGGAGAGAACGTAGTCGGCGTTCCACTGCATTCCGCCCGTGATGTACGAGGCCTCGATCTTTCGCTTGCCTGCATTCTGCGCAGCGATCTGCCACACAAGCGTCGGCTTGGCGATCAGATTCTCCGGAACGTTCGGGAAGACGAGGCGTGAGTAAGGCGGATTGATCACGATCTTGCCGCCGATGTCCCACACCGTGCCCGCGTTGTTGGAGAGCAACGTGCCTTCGACGGAGTCATCCACCGTGGTGCCGTTGTTCATCTTGGTGGTCACCAGGGTGATCTTCTGGCCGACGAACTTGTCGAGGAGCTTCGCGGGCGAGAGCAGGTCGTATTCGTAGTTCTGCTCGAGCACGCTGAAGGGCGACCCCTCGATCGGTGCCACCCGAACCGTCGGTGCCTGAATCTGCTCAGCGACGTCCATGAAACGGACTTCATTGACCCCGGCGGCGAGGTCGATGTTGCGTTCCTCTCGCACCAGTCCACGACCATCGTTGTAGACCGTCACGGCCACCGAGACCCGCTGGTCTCCGTTGGATGTGACCTGTTGCCCGGCGGCGGCGGCCTGGGTGAAGGCGAGGAGAACGGCGGTGGCTTTCTTGTTCATGGTGTCCTTTGCTGCAGTGGTGTTGGCGAGGCGTTTCAGTGACGAGACGCGCCACACCCCTCGATTCTTGCAGAAGATTACGAAGGACCGAGGAGCGCGCTCGCGACCTGGATGATCTCAGCCAGGTTGCCTGTGAGTCCGCCCGCCTGCGCCATTTCAGGCTTACCCCCGCCCTTGCCCCCGAACTTCGCGATCAGAGCTTTCACGACAGCGCCCGAATCGACCCTCACATCCGCAGCGCGAGAGACCACGACCAGCGTCGGAGCCGTCGTGGAAAATACCGCCATGCAGACACCCGGGGTCGCCGCCGCGGCGGACGCGATGATCTTGAGACCCTGGGCGTCCCAGCCTTCGAGTGCCTGAACGACGATGATGCGGCCATCGGCGCCTCGCGCACCCGCCGCCACCAGCTTCGCCGCTTCGTGAACCGCGAGTTGCTCCTGCTGTTCACGAAGCGTCTTGCCGAGCGTCTTGTTCTCGCCCTGCAGACGTTCAATGGCCGGGGCCAGCGCGCTCGGCAGGACAGACAGGATGCGGCTCGTCGCGGAGAAGACGTCCCGCCACTCACGAAGACGATGAAGCGCGCGTTTGCCGCACACGAACTCGATGCGCATCCCGCCCTTGAACTTTTCCCAGCTGAGGACCGAGATGATTCCGACAACGCCGGTGCGCGTCACGTGGGTTCCGCCGCACGCGGACAAGTCGAAGCCGTCCACTTCGATCAGGCGCAGCATGCCTTCCCGCCCGGTTTCCTTCCTCAATGGAAGCGCCGCCGCTTCTTCCGGAGACGCGAAGCGCAAACGAACCTCGCGGTCTTCCCATACGATGCGATTCACCGCATCCTCGGCTGCGGAGATCTCCGCGGGCGAGACAACGCGACTGAGGTCGATGGTCGACGTCTCGGTTCCGAGATGGAAGCTTTCTGTGCGAGCACCGCAGACGGAGTCGAAGGCTGCGGAGAGCATGTGCTGACCCGAGTGCTGCTGCATGTGATCCAGCCGCCGCTTCTTGTCCACGATGCCGCGAACGCGCACGCCCGCTTCGAGCGGACCATCCACAATATGCACGATCCCCGCGTCGTCACGATCCACGACGTCGAGCACAGCTCGCTCGCCCAACGTGCCCGTGTCGTAGGGCTGGCCGCCGCCGGTCGGATAGAACGCGGTCGCGGCAAGTGTCACTTCGAAACGGTCGGCAGCCGGCACGCACGCCACAACCTCCGACTCAAACTCCGTCAGATGTGAGTTCGTGAAGTAGAGACGCTCCGTCATGGCTACAAGGCCGTCCCGGTGGGCTTGATTCCCTTGGGCTTCGCCGACTCGGGGGTGTGGTCCTCACCTGGGTTGATGAAGCGGTCCGCTTCGAACTTGTATTGCTTGTCGTAAAGCTGGCGGTAGCGCCCATCCGCCGCGAGCAGCTCAGCATGCGTGCCCCGCTCGACGATGATGCCGCCCTCAAGGACAAGAATCTGGTCCGAACTCCGAATGGTCGACAGGCGATGCGCGATCACGAATGTGGTGCGGCCCGCGCGGAGATTCTTCAAGCCGTCCTGAATCATCTCCTCGCTCTCGCTGTCGAGGCTTGACGTCGCTTCATCGAGAATGAGAACGCGCGGATTCGCCAGAATCGCGCGGGCGATCGACACGCGCTGGCGCTGGCCGCCGGACAACTTGATCCCACGTTCTCCAACCACCGTGTCATAGCCCAGGGGAAACCCCTTCACGAACTCGTCGCAATGCGCGACGCGACAGGCTTCGATGACTTCCTCTCGGGAGGCGCTGGGCTTCGCATAACCGACGTTCTCGACGATCGTTCCGTCGAACAGGAAGTTTTCCTGAAGCACGGACGCCAGCTGGGAGCGGTATTCGGCCAGACGAACGTCAGCGAGATCGCGGCCGTCGATCAGAATGCGGCCTTCACTGGGTCGGTTGAACGCCATGACCAGCCCGATCAGCGTGCTCTTGCCGGAGCCACTTGAACCAACAAGCGCGGTCGTGGTGCCCGCGGGAGCGACAAACGAAACGTGCTTGAGCACGGGCTGCCCCGGGTTGTACTCGAACGAGACATCCTCGAAGGCGACCTCCCCGCGCAGGCGTTCGATCGACGAACGGCGTGCGTCCTCGTCGGTCTCGGTCGGCATGTCCATGATCTCGCGGATGCGGTCCAGGCCGGCGAAGGCCTCGGTGATCTGCGTTCCAATCGACGCGATGCTGACGAGGGGTGCCGCTACCAGGCCGATGAAGAAGATGTACATGATGAGATCGCCGAGCGTCATCTCCTTCGCGATGATGGCGTGGCCGCCAAGCCAGATGATCAGGACGCCGATCACGCCGATGATCACGGTGCTGCCGGCGGTGGTCGCGGACACGCCGGTCATCGACTTCGCGATGTTGCGGAAAAGCCGGTGCGCACCTTGGGTGAAGACGATTTCCTCGCGCTTCTCCGCGGTGTACGACTTCACCACGCGGATGCCGCCAAGGGCCTCGGTCAGACGCCCAATGACGTCGCCCGTGATCTTGCCGCGCTCTTTGAAGAGCGGGCGCAGAGTCTGAAAGGCGTAGGCCATCCCGCCACCGAAAACCGCCAGGACCAGAATGGTGATGACGGTGAGATGCCAGTTGAGCCAGAAGAGGACTCCAAGCGCGATCGTGGCGGTGACCATGCCGCCCACCAGCTGAACCAGTCCGGAGCCAACGAGATTGCGGATGCCTTCAGCATCGTTCATGACGCGTGAGACGAGCACGCCGGTCTGCGTCGAATCGAAATAGCGCACGGGGAGATGCATCACATGCGCCTGGACGCGTTTGCGCATATCGGTGATGGCACGCTGCGCCGCGACGCCAAGAGTCTGGGCAAGGATGAATGAGGTGATGGCCTGAATCACGGTCGCAACACCGGTTGCAAGCGCGATCGGCATCAGAAGATCGGTGCGGTTCTTGCCGACGACTTCATCAATCATCCACTTCGAAGAAGCGGGCAGGACCAGGCCGGCGAAGCGGCTGACCAGCATGAGGATGAGGCCGAGGGTCAGGCGATGGCGATGGGTCCAGACCAGCTCGCGCGCTTCACGCCACGCGGCGGTGCGGGAAACCGGAGCCTTCTTCGCGGGGTCCAGGGAAGACGCGCTGTTCGTCGAAGGAAGCTTCTCGCCACGCCGGCCAAAGCCGCCGCCACGCAAGGCACCCGCTCCACCCATTCCGCTCATCTCAACGTCTTTCTAGCAGTCCGTGGTGAAAGCCGGTCGCGGCACCGAGCCGAGCGATGCGCCCGACTGGCGATGAGCCGAAGCGCCCGAATATCAAGCATATTCGGGCGTCTGAGCGAAGACGTCCAGACGGGATGCAGCGGTCGGCGAATGCCGACCGACTTTCGCCACGGGCTGCTGGGTATCACTCTTGCTGATTGTACGACTCGGACTCGTTGGAACCTTCGCTTCTCCTGCCCCCGCCCATTCTGAAAGCTCTATAGTTCGGCCCAAGTTCGCGCGTTGCACCATCCATCGAAAGGGCACTATGTTTCAACGACTCTCCAATAGCTGGTCTCTGGTCAAAGCAAGTGCCACGGTGCTGCGCGCCGACAAGGAGCTGATGGTGTTCCCCGCCATCTCCTCCCTGCTCTCCATCCTGGTGCTCATCACCTTCGCGGTGCCGAGCTTCATGGCGGGGTTGTTCGACGCCACCGCGCTCAAGGAGTCGGGCTTTCCTCTGGCCGGCTACGTCGTGGCCTTCCTGTTCTACGTCGTCCAGTACTTCGTGATCTTCTTCTGCAACACAGCTCTCGTGGGCGCGGCCCTGATCCGCCTGCGCGGCGGTGATCCCACCGTGGCCGATGGCTTCCGCATCGCGGGATCGCGAGTGGTTCCCATCCTCGGCTACGCGCTGATCTCCGCGACCGTGGGCATGATCCTGCGCGCAATCTCGGAACGCAGCGGATGGATCGGCCGCTTGGTCGTCTCATTCATAGGCCTGGCCTGGAACGTCGCCACCTTCCTGGTCGTGCCGGTGTTGGCCGCCGAGAACATCGGCCCCATCGATGCGGTGAAGCGCAGTTCTGAGTATCTACGCAAGACCTGGGGCGAGCAGATCATCGGCAATGCGGGCATGGGCTCGGTGTTCGGGCTGATGAGTTTCGGAACCATCCTGGTGGGCACCGTCCTGATGATCGCCGCCGCCATGTCACAGTCGGCGGTGTTGATGGGCCTGGTCGCTGCCGGCGTCATTCTGACCATGCTGGCCATTGCCCTGGTCAGCGCGACCCTCGGCGGCATCTACTCCGCAGCGCTCTATCGTTACGCCTCGGAAGGCGACGCCGGCCAGTTCTTCAGCCCGGCGATGGTCCAAAGCGCCTTTCGGCAGAAGTAGACGCTACTTCGCTCCGTCGCGTTGCAGTCTGGCCAGCAACACGGCTATTCGCTTCGTCATTGAAGGAAGCGTCCGCAGGTCAGCGGTCTCTTCGACAGTGTGGCCGCCGCTTCCCATCAGACCGACGCCGTCCAGAATCATCTTCACCTGCTCGGCGACGAAGGACGCGTCCGCGGCGCCCGCTTTGTCTGGATCTACCGCGACCACCGGTCCGGCACCCACGTCCAGGCTGGCCTGGTTGTAAAGCGCGAGGAGGCGTTCGTTGCCCGCTTTAGGCGCAAGGGCCGGGTAGCCGTCGTCGAACGTCAGCGTGGCCGAGGTCTGCGGCAACGAGGCCGCCACGATGTCCTGCATGCTCTTTTGCGCGGCCACGAATTGATCGGGAGACAGGGCGCGCACATCTCCCGTGACCACCGTGTACTCGGCGATGACATTGCTCTTTCCGAAGCCGGTGCCCTGTGATGCCGGGGCGTCGTACTCCACCGACGTGCCGCCCACGATCACGCCCGGGTTGAAGGTCAGATGCGGCTGGCCCGAAAGTTTCTCGCGGAAGGCATTGAGAATGCGAGACGCTTCGAAGATCGCGCCATAGCCGTTCTCGGCGTTGAAGATCTGCGACGAGTGCGCGGGCTTTCCCTTCACGCGAAGTTCCCAGTTGGTCGTGCCCCGTCGCGCGATGACCGCGGTGGTCGGGTTGCCGTCGCCATCTTCAAACCCAATCGCCACGTCGGCTCCCCGGCCCGCTTTGACCAGGGCCGCGCGCGAAAGGCTCAGCGGACGTCCACCTGACTCTTCATCCCCGGTCATCACGACGACAATATTCATGGGCTTAAGAAGACCCACCGACTGCAGCGCCTTCAGCGCCTGAATCATCACGACGTTGCCGCCCTTCATGTCGGTGACGCCCGGGCCCTTCGCCGCTGTCGGACTGATGCGCTCGAATTTCTGGAATGGACTGTGCGGCTCAAACACGGTGTCGAGATGGCCGATGAGGAGAATGCGCGGACCGCTTCCCGGATGCTCGGCCACCAGATGACCCGCGCGCTCGAACGGTGCGCCATCGACCCATTCCGTCTTGAACCCAAGCGCGTCCAGTTCCGCGCGGAAAGCAACGCCCACTTCGCGAACGCCGGCCAGATTCATTGTGCCGCTGTTGATATTCACCACCCGTTCGAGCAGCGCCAGGGCGTGGTCGTTGTCTTTGTCGATAAACGCGGTGAGCGCGCGTTCGTCGGAGGTGAGAGCGCCAGGCGGGATCAACGCGGCGGCCAGGCCCAGAATCAGAAGAGGCATCGGAGTCATGGCTGTGATCCTACCTGCGCGAGGCGGGCCTTGCGGGCGACTCTTACGACGCGGTGGTGATCGAGGAAGAATCGGTCGGCGGAGGCGCGTAGCAAATCACACGGTCGCGCCCGCCGAGCTTGGCTTGATAGAGGGCGACGTCGGCGCGCTGGATCAACGCCTCGGCGGTGCGGCCGTGAGTCGGAAATTCGGCGATGCCGACCGACAGAGTCGTCCTCACCGAAGTCTCGCCCGCCGGCACCTCAGTGGCGCCGAAGCGCTGACGCCAGTCTTCCGCGCGTTCCCGCGCCACATCCATCGGCATCCTCGCCATCAGGAGCATGAACTCTTCTCCGCCATAGCGGCAGGCCACGTCTTCCTGCCGCGCCTCGGCGATCAGGAGTCGCGCGATTTCCTTGATGACTTCGTCGCCCACGTGATGTCCATGTTGGTCGTTGACGTTCTTGAACAGATCCAGGTCGATGAGGATGACGCACAGGGGAATCTGCTCGCGCTGGCAGCGGGCCAGTTCGCGCTCCATCGTCTCCTGAAGGTAGCGCCGGTTGTAGAGACCGGTCAGCGGATCGCGATTCGCCTGCTCTTTCAATAGACCCTGAAGCGCGTCGATCTGATTGAGGCGCTCCTGGAGATCACGATTGACATGCTGCAGAGCGACTTCCCCACGCGTCAGCTCCGCCCTGATTTGACGCAGCTTGAGGGCGCGCTTGAAGGCCACGTGTCCAATGCCGAACAGATCCCAGCACAGCCCGAGGATACAGAGCACGGTGATCCAGCCGCTGTGTTCGAGTGACACGCGGAATCCGGTGAACAGCCCCCCAACCCACGAGCCCAGCGCGAAATTGATGACCGCGGGGATCGTGCCTCTCTGTCCTCTCGCGATCGAGTTGTTGATGGTGGTCGCGATGAAGAGAGTGAAAGTGATCCACAGCGGAAAGCCCATCATGGCGATGGGGATCGCCACGAGAAAGCAGTCGAATCTCAAATTTTGAAGCTCGGCGCGCTGGGTGTCGGGCGCGCGGCAGGCTCGCCAATGGGCCATCTGCGGGTAGATCAGGAACGTTCCCGCAAGCAGTGCCCAAAAACCGGGGCTGTAACCCTTCCCCCAGATGTGAACGGCCGAAAACAGAAAGGCGTTGGCGAAAGAGATCGATCGCATCCGATGGTGGGCATCGACCATCCAATGGGGGCCCCGCGCGCCTGGGGCGGGCGAATGGTCAGCAGGATAGGCGTCCGAGGACGGCAGGTCCATGGCGGGCGGAAGGGGCGCTTCGAAGATCCCGGCGGGCGACTCGGTTCGCATGTGTATAACGGGTGAGGCTATCCCATCTGCTGAGCCGCGCTGATGAGCGTGGCTCCGGGGGAATTGAGGAACAACGGATCTGCGGGGAGTCCGCGGGGCGGAAGGACCGGGCGGTTAGCCCACGACGACTCGATTGCGCCCCTCTTGCTTCGCCTGATAGAGCGCAGCGTCAGCCCGCGCGATGCTTTGATCCACGGTGGAGTCGTCACGATGTTGCACAACACCGAGGGACAAGGTCACATCCGCGCGCCCGACAGCGTGGCCACCGCACAGTCCTTCGATCGCCTTGCGGACGCACTCAGCCACGTGGCGCGCGCCTTCGCGGTCGGTGTCCGGGAGCAGCAGCATGAACTCCTCGCCTCCCCATCGCGAAACCACGTCCTGAGCGCGCAGAGACGCGACGATCGCGTTCGCGACCGCGCAAAGGGTCGCGTCGCCCGCGGCATGCCCCAGGGCATCGTTGACCCGTTTGAAATGATCGATGTCGGCGAGCGCGATCGCGATCGGCGTGCCCGAACGACGGGCGCGGCGAATGGCGTCGTCCCATGCTTCAAGCAGGCTGCGGCGATTGTGCAGTCCGGTCAGGAGATCTCGGCGGGATGCGTCATGGTCGCGTTCGAAGCGCTCATTGAGCGACCGTGCGGCGGCCAGAAACAGGATCGTGAATCCAAGCAGAGGAAGGTTGCTGGGAATCGGAAGGAGCGCCAAGTCCTTCGCGAGGTCTGCCAGCAGGCAGATCACGAGGATCACGAAGGCGCGGGCCACTCCATTCCAACGTCGCGCCTCGCGCGCCGCGTGGACCGCTTTCATCATGGCGGAGATCAACAGTATTCCGCAGGTCACGAGTATCACTCCGCCGATCGGCGGAAACACGAGCGTCGCCAACCCACAGCAGACCGCGAGCGCCATCAGCCCGCGCGCCCACAAAGCGGTCGGCACTCCGCTGAGTTCCGACATCAGTTCCGTCAGGCATGCCGTGGCGCCCACCACTCCGAGCATGTTGAGCGCGAACAGGAAGGGAACCGGGCCTTCAGGGCTAGAGGGAATCGCGATCCCGGTGACGTCGACGATGAGCGCGCAGGCGCTGGCGCCGGCAAGCCAGAGATGCCCCCTTCGCTGCCGACGACGCAGCCACAGGTCGAAGTGGATGACGGCGACGACCGAGTAAATGCCGGCGCCGAACGTACCGAGCAGAACGTCAAAGGTGGGCATTGAGAGAGACCCCCGTCTCCGCCCGTCGCTTGTGACGGGCGAAGCGCCGAAGCCGCGACCTACTTGAGCGGATTCCCCTCGGCGTCGAAGGTCGAGAGATCGCCCTTCTTCTTCAGGATGTCGGTGATCTTGGTGGCATCACCCACCGCCACGATCTGAAGACGTTCCGGCGCCCAGTACTTCTTCGCCGCCGCCTGCGCCTGCGCCTGCGTGATCGCGTTGACGCGCGCGGGATAGGTGTCCCAATAGTCGGCGGGCAGGCCGTACTGCCAGTTCTGGACGTAGTAGCCAAGAACGCCCTGCGGGTTCTCAAGTGCTAACGCGAAGCTGCCCACGATCGCTCGCTTCATGTCCGCGAACTCACCGGCGGGCACCGGCGTGTCACGCAACTCAGCAATCTCCGCCAGAAGATCGGTTAGTGCGGGCTCCGTGACGTCCGTGCGCACGCTGGTGGACGCGAACCAGGAACCGCGATACTCCGGGGCCACGATCGTGCTTCCAATGCCATACGTGTAGCCCTTCTCCTCACGAAGGTGACGGAAGAGGCGGCCCATCGTCGCACCGAGCACCCTGTTCACCACGGTCAGAGCGATGTAGTCCGGGTCGGTGCGAACCATCGACTGAGTGCCCACCATCAGCGTGGTCTGGACGGATCCGGGCCTCGCCACGAGCAGGACCTTCGCGGGCCCGATCGGCTCGGGATTCGTCACCGCGGCGTTCGCCACTCCGGCTTTCTTCCACGCGGCCAGCTTGGTTTCCACCAGCTTCCGCGCTTCCGCCAATGAGATATCTCCCGCGAACGCGATCGCGGCGTGGTCGGGCACATAGTGCGTCTTGTGAAACTCAACGAGCGATTCGGAAGTGATCGCATCGAGATCCTTCGCGGTTGCGGAGATGCGGCCGGCGGGATGCGCTCCGAAAACGACGCGGTTGAACGTTTCGCTCGCGAGGAAGTTGGGGTTCGTGCGGCTTTGCAGGAGGCCCGCTTTCGAGCGCGTCTTAAGCCGATCCCACTCTGCAGGCGCGAGAGCCGGATTCAACAGTACGTCAGCCGTGAGATCCATCAGCGCGTCGAAGTTTTCCGTCAGAGATCCGCCGGAGATGGTGGCCGCGGTGTCTGACAACCCGGCGCCGACATTGAGATTCGCCGACATCGTTTCGAGCGCTTCGGAAATTTGGGGCGAGGTACGGGTCTTCGTGCCTTCCCGAAGAAGCTGGGCGGTGTACGAGGCCAGGCCGATCTTGTCGGCAGGATCGAAGTAACCGCCCGCGCCTCGGATGATGATCTGAAAGCTGATCTGAGGAAGGTGCCGGTCCTCGAGAACGATGAGGTGCAGACCGTTGGGGAGATCCGCCTCCTGCGGACGCGGCAGTTTCACCTTGAGGAGTTCGCTCGAGACCGGAGCTCTCCCCTTCAAGACCATCTGAGTGGTGGAGGGCTGCGGCGGGGCTCCCTGAGCGCTCGCGAAGCCTGTCAGTCCAAGAGTCAGAAAGGCGGCAGTTCTGAGGTTCTTCATTTTAGAAACCTGCTTTCGGAGCGACCGGCTTGGGTACAGTGAGCACGACGGTTCGGCCCGTCTTCACCAGATAGAGCTTCGCGACGCGCTGAACGTCGGCCGCGGTCACCTTGTCGATGCGCGACTCACGTGTGTTGATCCGACCGGGATCGTTGTAGAAGAGGGCGTCCTGCGAAAGGGTCACCGCTTTGCTGAGCGAGCCGCCGATGGTGTTGACGTAGGAAAGTCGCGCGCTGGTCCGAGCCTTCTGGATTTCCCAATCGGCGATGGGCTCGTTCTTCAGACGCTCGATCTCCGCATCGATGGCCGCCTCAAGGTCTGCGACGGTCTTACCCGGCGCCACCGTTCCGCTGATACGCAGAAGGCCGGTTCCGCGCGACTCGCCTGAGAACGCGTTCACGCCGGGCGAAAGTTGCTTCTGACGCACCAGAGCCTCGTAGAAACGGGAACTGCGGCCACTGGACAGAATGGTCGTCATGACGCCGAGCGCGTCGGAGTCAGGCGATGAGCTGGGTGGAACCTTGTAGGCCATGTCGATGCGCGGCAAACGCGCGAGGCCGTCTTCCAGGGTGAGCCTTCGCTCGGCCATTTGCGGCGGTTCGGTCATATCCATCGTAGCGGCGGCCGGCTGCGCCGGAATCGCGCCAAAGTACTTCTCCACCTGGGCCAGAACCACCTTCGTGTTGACATCACCCACGATGCCGATGACGGCGTTGCTCGGCGCGTAGTAGGTCTTGAAGAACGCCGCAACGTCCTCAACGCTTGCCGCACTCAGGTCGGCCATCGAACCAATCACCGAATGCTTGTAGGCGAAATTTTCGTAGGCGAGATCATCGATCGCCTCGAAGGTCTTTCCGTAGGGTTGATTGTCGACCCCCAGACGCCGTTCTTCCTGGACCGCGTTCGTCTGGTTGTCCAGGTTCGCCTTGGTGATCGCCAGAGATCGCATGCGGTCCGCTTCGAGGAACAGGCCGAGATCAAGCTGATTCGCGGGGAGCGTTTCGTAATACATGGTCCGCTCCTTGTTCGTCGTCCCATTCATGTTGCCCCCGTTGGTGAAGATCAGATAGGGATGCTCGTTCTGGCCGATGTTCTCGGAGCCCTTGAACATCATGTGCTCGAAGAGGTGGGCGAAACCGGTGCGGCCCTTGCGCTCGTCGCGCGAGCCCACGTTGTATTGCACCACGATGCTGACCGTGGGCGCTGAATGATCCTCAGACACGATCACGCGCAATCCATTCTTCAGCTTGGTGTCGCTGAAACTGATTTTCGCGACGGGCGCAGCAGCGCCCATGCCCAGGACCGCCATCAAGCCGGTTGCCAGCAACCGGTGAATCAAAGTCTTCATCACATTGAACTCCCGAAAAGATCGCCCAAACGCGTTTGGTCGATGTTACGCCGCGCGCCCGCCGTCGTCGGGGACCAGGCGCCACTTATGATCGCGTTCATCAGTTTCTTGAATGGAGACCCATGGCCGCGATCGAAGAGAAGTTTGCGAAGCTCAGGACGGACAACGCACCTGGACAGGAAGTCCTACAGCGCGAAGAGTCGGCTGCGGTGCCTCTGATCGGCGACAGGCTTGACGGTGTTCCCGTCGACTTCTCTCACGGAGACGTGAACGCGTTCACACCCACACCCGGTGCGCGGGAGGAGTTCGAGGCAGGGCTCGACGTCGGCGGTTCGCAGGCCTACACCGAGTATCGCGGCAAGGGAACGATCCGGGACATGGTCGCGGAACGGCTGGCCCGGTTCACCGGCGCGCCCGTTTCCGCGAAGGACGAACTGATCCTCACTCCGGGCACGCAGGGGGCGCTCTTCCTCGCCGTGTCGGCAACGGTGGCCGCGGGCGACAAGGTCGCGATCGTTCAGCCTGACTACTTCGCGAACCGGAAACTCGTCCACTTCCTGGAGGCAGAAGTCGTACCCGTGCGGCTCGATCATCTCGACGCCACGGATCGCGCCGGACTGGACCTTGCTCAGCTTGAATCTGCGTTCAAGGCAGGCGCCCGCGTCTTCATGTTCTCCAACCCGAACAACCCGGCGGGCGTCGTCTATTCGCAGGAAGAGATCAGCGCGATCGCACGGCTCGCGGCGACTTACGGCGTCACCGTGATCGCGGATCAGTTGTACTCGCGCCTGCTCTACCAAGGCGTC
>JBDTQB010000087.1:0-15379 GCA_039932395.1 Vicinamibacteria bacterium
TCAGGCTGTCCTTGATCACGCAGCCACGACCGATGCGGCTACGGATCCCGATGAGGGTACGGTCGAGTTCGGCGTCGACGATGATGGAACCCTCGGACACGAGGACGTTCTTCATCTTCGACCCTTCGATCTTGGTCGCGGCCAGGGCCCGCGCGTGGGTGTGCACCGGCATCCGCACGTCGTAAAAATCGAAGTGCGGAACGGGCTGGCACAGACCGAGATTCGCCTCGTAATACGAACGAATGGTCCCGACGTCTTCCCAGTAGCCGGTGAACACGTGCGACTGAACCTTGAGATCGCCGATCGCTCCTGGAATGATGTGCTTGCCGAAGTCCATCGATTCGTTCATCGCCAGGGCTTTTTCCAGCGCGCCGCGTTTGAAGATGTAGATGCCCATCGAGGCGAGGAAGCCTTGCCCGCCGCCGGGGAGATCAGACCGCAGACCTTCGACTTCCTCCGGACGAGGTTTCTCATGGAAGTGGACGATGCGGCCATCGCCATCAACCTTGAGGATTCCAAAACCTGGCGCAGCCGACGCATCGACCGGAGTCACGCCCACCGTGATGTCGGCGTCCGCGGCAAGATGCGTGTCCCGCATCTTCCGGTAGTCCATCTGGTAGAGCTGGTCGCCGGACAGGATCAGCGCGTCGGCGAAGTCATGGTGGCGGATGTGGCGGTTCGAGCGCCTCACCGCGTCGGCGGTTCCCATGAACCACTCCTGCTCTTCCTCGGTTTGCTCCGCCGCGACGACCGACACGAAGGCGTCGGTGAACGGATCGAAGCGGTACGTCTGAGCGATGTGCTTGTTCAGACTCTCGGACAGGTACTGGGTGAGGACGATGATCCGGCGCAGATGAGAGTTGAGGCAGTTCGAGATCGGGATGTCGATCAGCCGATACTTGCCGCCGATCGGAACGGCCGGTTTCGAACGATGGGCCGTGAGAGGAAACAGCCGCGTGCCACGACCGCCACCGAGAATGACTGCGAGGACATCCTTCATCTCGGATCTACATTAACGCTTCTTTGCGTAAACCAGTGCACGAACCTCATCGTTTCGGGAATTCATGTAGTCGAGACGGATGCGGTTGTCGTCGGTCAGGGAGATTTTGGCGGGGAAGGCGGATCCCACGAGGAAGAATCCTTCAGGCAGATTGATGGCATTTTGAGGACGCCCGAACGAGCGGTCCCACACCATGATGTCTCCGCTCATCTTGTAGCGCTCAGGATCCGTATAGGTC
Organism: Vicinamibacteria bacterium; assembly: GCA_039932395.1. GTDB lineage: Bacteria > Acidobacteriota > Vicinamibacteria > Fen-336 > JAGNNV01 > JAGNNV01. The sequence continues at coordinate 1,239 of JBDTQB010000087.1, forward strand.
TCCCAGATGCGGATGCGGGTGGTCTTGCCCTTCTCGACCACGGGATAAGTGATGACTACCGCCTCCGTCTCCGGCGTGACGGGATCGCTACCGACGTCGATCTTGTTCTTCGTGATCTCATCGCCGCGGAGCGTTTGCACCTGCAAAGCCTCGCCGGTGTCGAGATTGAAGGCGCTGGGATTGCTCGCCTTGCTACCCGTGCGAACCACGTTGATGTAGGTCGAGCGTCCGACGTCGGCGATGGTCACGTCATGGAAGAGCTCAAAGGAGTTCGTGTCGGGCGGTTTGAGGAAGTAGACGATCTCGCGGTCCTGATGCGCGCGCTCCGAGTTCTGACCCGAGATATTGGTGGGAACCCGAGCCGCCGCGGGAATCTTGAGTTCGCCGAGCAGCAGGGGATTCGGCAGCTTCCGCGCCTTGACGACATAGGACGCGGCATCCGGTCCGATGTTCATGAAGCTGAGACGGAGACGGGAGGTGGCGGGCTTTCCATCAACCCCGGGCGTCGTTTCCGCGAAGACCTGCGAGGGGTAGCTGCACGAAACCACTTCGTAGCCCGCGGGCAGCACCAGCGAGTTCCGTTTGATGCCGAGCGAGCGGTTGAAGACGATGAAGCCGGTCTTCGGATCCGTGTAGTAGCTCTTGTCGTCTTTATAGGTCTTGTCGATGATGAGCCGACTCTCGCCATCTTTCGGCACGGGGCGAGGCAGTTCAATCTGGATGTAGCGAGTCTCTGGATCCGCGTTGCCAAGGCCGTTCGTCCTGGCTTCAGCTCCCGAGACTTCCGTGAACTTCAGCGGAAGGCCGGTCGCTGGATTGGTGACGCTTTCGTTGCTTGCGATGCTGCCTTTGCGGATCGGGTTCCAGAAGAACTTCGCGCCCACGGTGGTCGCCGTGACTTCGTAGACGATGCGGAAGCTGGCCGTCGATGGATCGAGCAGCTCATAGCGCGTGTAGTCATCCGACTGGGTCTGACGAGGTCCCCTCGCTTCGGCAGGTGAGGCGGTCGTCATGGCGGGCGCCTGAGCGAACGCCTCGGACGACATCATCGCCAGAAGGCCGGCGGTGGAAAGACCGAGGGTTGTGCGCCGCATCAATGTCATCAGGGCTCCTTGAAATCAGTATAGATCCCGCGAATCTCGACTTAAGCTCAACAAAACGATTCTCGGAGGATCAGCGAATGCGGCGCATGGGCGGAAGTGGGTGCGGTTTGATGGAAGGACTTCGTCTGAGGCGCGCGATCTCAGTTGTCCTCTTGGCGCTGTTGGTCCAGCTCGCTCCTCGCGCGATGGCCGGCGACATCGCCGGAACGCTGAAGGAGACGGGCACCAACGCCTCCGTGGCAGGGTATGTCTACGCATTCAACGTGAGTGGAGGACTCGTCAAGGCGTCCGCCTTTGCCAGTGGCTCCTACACAATTACGTCGCTCGCCGCCGGCAGTTACTACGTCAAAGTGACCCCCACCGACGGACACATCGAACAGCTCTATTCCGGCGTGACGTGTGCTCCGTGCACCACGACCGTCTTTACTCAGCCTATCAATCCGGCGGGCGGCACCTTAGTGGTTGTTCCCGCATCCGGAACGGTCTCTGGAATCGACTTCAACGCCTTGCAGAAAGGCGGACGCATCGCGGGACAGGTGACGGATGCCCAGACCGGCCTTCCCATAAGCAACCTACCCCTTTCGTTCTACAGCAATAGCGGCCTGAACGTCGGCTATTCCTACACGGACGCCTCGGGCAACTACACGAGCTTCGAGGGATTTCCCGCCGGCACCTACCGTGTGTTCGCCAACCCTTTCGGGGACTACCTCGGCCACGTCTACGGCGCGGCCGGAGATTGCTCCTCATTCGGGAGTTGCAACATGACTTCAGGGACTTCTTTCACGGTCGCGAACCCCGGCACCGTGGTGGGGATCAACATCGCCGTGACCAAGGGGGGCCATATCGCGGGTACGGTGGCGTCCACTTTGTCAGGGTTGCCCATCCAGTCGATCCAGGTCAACGTTTACGACGCGACCGGATTTCTGATTACCCAGGGCTTCTCCGATAACTCAGGTGCCTGGATTTCTTCAGCAGCACTGAAGCCTGGAAGCTACCGCTGTGTGGCGCCCGCCGCCAATCTCCAGGGATACGTGAGCGAGATCTACAACGATATTCACGTGATCGGCACGGCGTCCGCAGGCACCATCGCCTCTGGCGCCGCGATCACGGTCGCGGGAGGCGCCACGACGGCCGGTGTGGACTTCAACCTCGAGACCGCAGGCACCGCGAGCGGGCTTGTGACCACGCCCGGCCAGATTGCCCCTTCCAGCGTCAGGATCCAGATTTTCAACAGCTCGCGCGGGTTGGTTGCGACCGCCACGCCCAATGGCATGGGGGAATGGCAGACGCCCGGCCTTTTGGCCGGCTCGTACTACGCCCGCACTTCCAGCTCCGTCGGGTTGATCAATGAGGTTTATGACAACGTGCCGAGCCCCGATCCCGTCGGCACTTCGGCCACCGCGGGCGGAACACTGTTCGCGATTGCGGCAGGCGCCGACACTTCCGGGATCGACTTCATCCTGGAGCAAGGCGGAACGCTCTCCGGGAGCGTGAAGGCTGCCGCGACGAACAACGGAATTTCGGGCATGCAGGTCCGGGCCTACGACGCCTCGGGGCTCTACGTCACCAACGCGATCACCGCGTCGAACGGCGCTTGGTCCATCCAGGGACTCGTGCCCGGCAGCTACCGGCTCAGAACCTCCAACGCTCAAGGGTTCATCGAGAAGATCTACAGCAACATCAGCAGTCCCGGAGCGGCGGCCACGGCGGGGGCGATCGCGGCCGGAACGCCAGTCACGGCCACGGCCGGCCTCAACACCAGCGGGCTCGATTTCCTCCTCGAAACCGGCGCCCAGGTCTCGGGTCTGATCACTTCGTCCCAGACCGGACTTCCGATCAACAATGCCACGATCAGCCTCTACACCGCGGATGGAAACTTTCTGGCCAACGCCAGTTCGAACGCCAGCGGCCTGTGGGCTTTCTCCACAGGCCTCCTGCCTGGTTCCTATCGCGCACGTTCTTCAAACAGTCAGGGCTTCGTCAACGAGATCTACAACGGGATGGACAGTCCCGGGAACGCCCCCTCGTCCGCCACCATCGCGGCAGGAACTCCCCTCACTTTGGTCGCAGGGATGCCGCTCAGCAACGTCAATTTCGCGCTCGCGCCGGGCGGGACGATTTCCGGGCAAGTGACCTCGTCGGCGTCCGGGTTGCCGATTACAGGCGTCACCGTGACGCTCTTCAACGCGGCCGGGAACTCGGTCATCGGCGTGAACACGAATGCGTCCGGTGTCTGGGCTGTCACCACCGGCCTCGCTCCCGGCACCTACTATGCGCGCACGTCAAACTCGCTTGGTTTCGTGAATGAGGTTTACGGCAACCTCAGCGACCCAGGGAGCTCAGCGACGACCGCGAATGTCCTCGCCGGGACGCCGATCGCGGTCACCGGTGGCACGGCGACCACGGGTATTGATTTCGCGCTTGATCCAGGCGGGACGATCTCTGGCGTCGTCACGTCTTCCGCGACATCCCTGCCGATCTTCGGCATTTTCGTTGGCATCGCGAATGCCAGCGGCGTGAACATGGGTGTCGTCACCAGCAACGCATCGGGGGCGTGGACCTTTGGAACAGGCCTTCCTGCGGGGAACTACTACGCGCGCACCACATCCGCTCCAGGGTACGTCGCGGAGATCTACAACAACGTTCCGAATCCCGGGTACACCACGGCGCAGAATCCCTTGACCGTCGGAACTCCGATCGGGGTCACAGTTGGAGCAACCACGGGCGGGATTAACTTCGTGCTCGATCCGGGCGGCACGATTTCGGGACACGTGGTTGACCCGAACGGCGATCCGATCGTCGGGATGAGCGTGGTCATCTATAACAATGCCGGGGCGTTGGTGACCAGCGCGACGACCACCGCGTTGGGCGCCTGGACGAATCTCGCGGGATTGCCGACCGGCACCTACTTCGTCCGTACGCCGAACAGCAAAGGGTACGTGGACGAGATCTACAACAACATCCTGAGCCCCGGCTCCGCCACGTCGGATGAGATCCGGGCCGGGGCGCCTATCGCGGTGACCGCGGGCTCCGATACGTCGGGCGTGAATTTCGTGCTTGAGAAGGGGGGACTGATTTCCGGAACCGTCACCTCAAGTTCCACAGGGCTTGCTGTGGCCGACGTGAATGTCGACATCTACGATGGGACGGGAAGGCGGCTCAGCTTCCTCGCGCCGAACAGCGCCGGAGCTTGGACGACCACCACCGGATTTCCTGCCGGCTTGTACTACGCGCGGACCCGCAACTTCTCGAAGTACATTGATCAGTCGTACAACGCGTTCACCTGCGTTTCATGTCTGCTTCCGGCGGACGGCTCGCCGATCAACGTGACCAAGGGGGCGACGACGAGCGGAATCAATTTCGCGCTCGCGCCCGGCGCGTCCATTGAAGGAACCGTCACGGCTTCCGAAAGCGGTGCCCCACTCAGCGGCGTCTCCGTGCAGGTTTACACGGCGGGCGGGGGCATCGTCACGACCGTGCCCACCGATGCGACAGGGAAGTACCGCACCGCCACGGGTCTGCCCGCTGGCACGTATCGGCTGATGTTCTCCGGGTTGGATCGCATCGCCGCGCTCTATTCGCCCGGTGGGGGCGGAACCCCGTGTATCAACTGCGCGATTCCGGAAGCCGGACCAGCCACGGATATCACCGTGACAACGCCCTCTACGAACACCGGTTACGACATCGCGCTGATGCCGGGCGGAACGATTCAGGGCACGGTCACCTCGCTCTCGTCAGGACTGGGAGTCGCGGGAGCCTCAGTGATCACGTACGACGGAACGGGCCGGCGCATTGGCTACGTGACCGCTGATTCCTCTGGAATGTGGACGAAGCCGGGCCTCCCTCCCGGAACCTACTTCGCCGAGGCCCTGGCCGCCGGGTTTTCGTCGCAGGTCTTTGACGCCGTGTGCTCGAACTGCGACCCCGCCACCGGCACTCCTTTGACGGTCGCCGGCACATCCCCCGTTTCGGGAGTGGACTTTGTCCTCTCACCGGGGGCGAGTCGCCCCGGAGGTTCCACGGTCGCCTTCGTGAACTCCGTCCATCGAGAGAGAGTGACTTTGGTTCTCAGTGTGGATCCGAATGCTCTTGCGACGAGCGTGGCCGTCGAGTACGGAACGACCGCGTCTTACGGGCAGTCGAGCGCCAGCGTCGATGCAGGTTCTGGCGACGTGCTCGTCACTCGCAATATCACCCTCTCGGATCTCACCTGCGGGACTTCGTATCACTACCGCATCGTGTCGGCGAACGCCGCGGGAGTCTCGTTGGGCCGCGACGACGTGTTCGTGACCCAGCCGTGTCTGTCCGGGTCGATCCTGTCGGTCTCAAACGTCGTCATCGACGAAGGCGATACCGGATCCCGCCCCGCCGTTTTCAATGTGACCTTGGCTCCTGCCAGTGCATCGCCGGTCACCGTCACGGTCGAAAGCGCCAGCAACTCCGCCACCGCGGGCGCGGACTACGTTGCGACCGGCCCGTTTCTGGTGACGTTCGCCCCGGGCGAAGTTCTGCAGACCGTTTCCGTGGCGATTCTTGGTGACGTTCTAGGAGAGGGCAATGAGACGTTCGTCCTCAACCTGACGGCTCCGTCGGGTGCCACGCTCGGTGCGGCCCAGGGAGTCGCCACTATCCTTGATGACGACGCGCCGGGCTCGAAAGGAGATTCCAACAATTCGCCGGCCCTCGCGCGCTCGGTCGCCGTCAACTCCGGTGTCGGCCTTGGCTTGGGGGGACCGACCTCCACGTCCTGGTTCGCGATGCCGCTGTTCGCCAATCGGTCTTATCAGATCTCGGCATGGCCTGTGGTTGAGGATGGAGCCACCGGGGCCGTCGCGATCGCCATGGATCTCTATTCAGATGCGATTGGATCCACGGCAGCGTTGCCCGTGCCTCGAAACCATGCGGGCCCGCTTGAGGGTTCACCAAACGACGCGGGTGGGAATGCCCGGACACAGATCTTCCTGCCCACCCTCAGCGGAACCTACACGCTGCGCCTGTCAGGCGCCGGGTTCACGAGGGAGGACGTTCAACTGATGGTGCGAGAGACCACTTTGTTCTCTCCTTGGTTCTTCGTAACGACGTCGAACGGATATGACGCCTTTTACGAGATTCACAACAACACATCGGAGCCGGTCACGGTCACGCTTCGAGGATTTGGCCAGACCGGGACGCTGGTCGGGGTGGCCCATACCTTCACGCTCGCGGCCAATGCGACGGCGGTCAAGAGCGCTAAGTCGGACTTGCTCATCACGGGTGATGGTTCGTTTGGAGGAACCGTGCTGACCCACGACGGTGCATTCGGCGCCGTCTCAGGGAATACCACGACCTTGTCGCCTTCGACGGGCCTGTCCTTCGATTCTCCGTTCACGCCCCGGGTGTCGGCAACGCAGGGCCTCCCGATCCGCTAGGCGTCTGCCGCGGAGCTACTTCGCGGCGGCTTGAAGCTGGGAGGCGACCTTCTGAACCTCGTCCATCACGCGGAGGAGGTTGCCGCTCCAGATCTTGTCGATCTGTGCCTCCGTGTAGCCTCGGCGCACGAGTTCCAGGGTGACGTTGAAGGTTTCGTCGGCGCCGTTCCATCCATCGACGCCGCCGCCGCCATCGAAGTCGGAGGAAATGCCGACGTGGTCGATGCCCATCTTCTTCACCGCGTAGTCGATGTGATCGACGAAGTCCTTCACGTTGGCGCGGGTTGGAGGCGGGAACTGCGCGTCGACTTCGGCCACGCGCTTCTGGAGGGCGGCACGCTGGTCGTCACTGAGGCTGGCCAGAGGATTTATTCCGCGTCCTCCGCCACCGGGGCCGCCACCCGGGCCGCCACCCCGACGCGGGCTGAGGTTCGCGCCTACGGGGAGCTTGAACTCTTCACGCACCGCGGCGAGCGCCTTGCGACGCTCGGCGGAATCGGTCTTCACGTACGCCGCGAAGGCGACCACCTGCATGACGCCGCCGTTGGCTTTGAGGGCCAGCATCTGCTCGTCGTCCAGATTGCGGCTGTGGTTGGCCAGCGCGCGCACGCCGGAATGCGACGCGATGATGGGCGCTTTGGTGATCTTGAGCGTCTGCATCATCGACTCCTTCGACGGATGCGAGACGTCGATCATGATGCCGACGCGGTTCATCTCGGCAATCACGTCCTTGCCGAGGGGCGAAAGACCGTTCCACTTCCAGCCGGTCGCCTCGCCGGTGTTGGAGTCGGAGAGTTGGCTATGGCCATTGTGCGCGAGCGACATGTAGCGACCGCCGCGTTCGTAGAACTCCTTCACGCGCGCGACGGCGGTGCGCTCATCGCCGAGCGGATAGCCGTTTTCAATGCCGATCAGCGCGACTTTCTTACCCTTCGCGTGGATACGGCGGACATCGGCTGCGGTCAGCGCCAGCTCAATCTGATCCGGAGCGAGGACCTGGGTCAGGCGATGCACCGCCTCGAACTTCGATACGGCTTCGTCGTAGGCCTTCTGGTAGCCACTCGCCTCAAATGCGTCCGCGTCGTTGGACTGGCCCACATATGCGATGAAGAAAGAAGCATCGAGCCCGCCCTTCTTCATTTTGGGCAGGTTGACCTGGTTGCCGACGTCCTGCGTGTAGTTGCGCGAGAACGTGAAGTTGTTCACGTTGATGTCGTTGTGGGTGTCCATGGTGAGCGCGCGATTGTGGATGCCGTGTGCTTTGGCCACAAGCGCCGCTTCCGCAGCTCCGGGTGCCGCAGCCGGAGAGACCACAGGCTTCGCCTGCGCGAACGCCATCGACGTGACGAGAAGAGTGCCGAGGCCCAACAGGGCGGGGGCGAGGAATCGGACGGATGCGCGCATGAGGGGTTTGGCTCCTGGAAGTGGTGACGCATCATATTTCGATGCGGACCTGTCCGATGGGATAGCCTTTCACTGTCCGATGATCGCTGCTCCCAAACCCTTGACGCCCCTCGTTCGCTTCCTGGCCGGCGTCTCCTACATCCCCGGAGGCGTTGGCTTTCTGGTGCGGAATCCGCGTGTCTGGCCGGTGGCGATCTCGCCTCTGATCATCGCGGCCCTCCTTCTGATGGTGGGACTCTTCTTCGGCGCCTTCTGGGCCGCCTGGTTTCAGCAGTCGATCTTCGGCGAGAGCCTCCGCACCGTTCCCATCTGGTTCGCCTTCGTTGTTCTGACCGGGCTGTGGGGAGGCTGCCTCGCCGCCGGCGCGATCGTGGCCCTGGCCATCGCCTTCGCTCTGCTCGGACCGCTTTTCGAGAAATTGTCCGAGAAAGTGGAAGAGCTTTCAGGGATTCACGTTCGTCGATCGAAGGGGCTGAAATGGGAGATTGTTCAGTCGATCAAGACCGCGGCCTATTTCGCGCTCGCCGCTCCCGTGGCCATTGTGATTGGAATCATTCCGTTCCTTGGTCCGCCTCTGGCCCTGCTCTTCACCGGTCATCGCGTCGCGTTTCAGAACACCGATTCGGTCCTCCTTCGCCGGGGCATGGATTTTCGCGCGCGCCAGGCCTTCCACAAACGGTTCCGTCCGGAGACCCTCGGTTTCGGCGTCGCCGCGGTTCTGCTCTTTCCGGTGCTGAATGTCTTCGCGGTTCCCGTGTTCGTGGTCGCGGCGACGCGCTTGGTGAACGATCTCGAGGCCGTCAACGACATGCCCTCTGATGAAGAAACGGCGGCCATCGTCGCGGTGGAGGACGCGGCCGCCCCGCTCTCGCCGCTGGCTTAACGGTGCAGGTTGAACGTCATCGTGATGGTGAGGATGAAGTCGGTTCTCACCCCATTTAAAAGCAGGGGCTCGTAACGCCGGCTGCGGGCGGACGCAAGCGCCGCTTCGTCGAACAGAGGATGGCCACGAAGAATCTTCACGTCCTCGACGTGTCCGTTGCTGTCGATATGCGCTTCAAGAATGACGACCGCGGACACGCCGGCGGCACGCGCGATCTCCGGGTAGATCACAGGCCGGTTCTCGAGCAGCCTTGGCTCTTTAATCAATCCGCCGATATGCACTGGGTCCTTGGGAGCGTCCACGCGCGGACCGGCTGTTCCACACAGTGCGCCCAACTGGCAGTCGCCGCCGCCTGGAGGTCCGTCCCGGCCGGGATCGCCAAGAGGGGTGCCCGTGCCGACGGAGGTATCGGTCGGGACGTCGAGGATGTCGCCGGGATTGTTCGCGGGGAGATGGCTGGGCGTCGCAAGCACGACCAGCACGGGCGCCTGACTTGGCTTTGAAGATCCTGGCCGTCGACCCGCCGGAGCGGGATTCGGAGCGGGCGGCAACTCGACCACCACCGGCCTGACCAGGACAGCGCTCGCCGCGCGTGTCGCGTCCGGCGGGTCCACCGCGCTGAACAGAGGCGCCAGAAGCAACGCCGTGATCCCGGCGCCGTGAATCAGGAGGGAGGCGCCCGTGCCGCGCGCGTTGGCATCATCTGGAAATGCGTTGTTGGCCGCCCGGTCTCTGAGGTCGAGTGAGAGTGTTCGCATGTGAAACCTCCTCGTGATGTGGGCCCGCGTTGTACGGGCCTTTAGTCACAAGACGCTCGGCACCGCAACGTTGTTGGCTCGCGCCAACAAATCAGCCGATGCGCCGAGCGAGGCTCAGTCCGACGAAGACTCCGAACAATCCGAGCAGGATCTGACCAGCCACGTACAAGAAGGCGGACGACAGACGTCCGGCGGAAATCAAGCCTTGCGCCTCAAGGCCGAAGGCGGAAAAGGTCGTGTAGCCGCCGAGAACGCCGGTCACGATGAAGAGACGCGCCAGGGGAGAGACCGATCCGCTGTCTGCAAGGCCCGCCACGAAGCCGATCATCAGGCAGCCGGAAACGTTGATCAGGTAGGTGCCCCACGGAAACGTCGTCGGCATCCACTGAAGCGCCGCGCGTGAGGCAAGGAAACGCGCAGCCGCTCCGAGCCCGCCCCCGGCCGCCACCAGGATCAATTCCTTCAAGGAAGACATTTCCGGGTCATTCTTCGCCATCCAGGCGGGGACGTCAATGCGCCAAGTTGTTTCTACAAAGAGGTCCCGTGACCGGCACAACTGGGCCCCAGGCCCCTGATCGGCGGGGAACGCGACTCCCGGAGATGGCATTCGAATTGCAGTTCATTGATTACGTCGATGGCCAACGCCCCGAAGCAGTCTCTGCCGCTTGGATTTTCAGGAGGCATCCTGCCTGGTCGGACGTGGCTCAGGCCGCTGCGCAAAGAATGATCCTCAATCCGAGAAGGAGAACCCCATGAGCAAGACACATCTCGACACCTTGTCTGACAAGGCCGATTCCGTGAAGCGCGACCTTCGTGAAGTCACCAACGGAGCCGTCGAGCAAGCAGAAGAGTTCGCGACGGATGCGAATCGAACGGCGCGCCATCTCGCCGATGAGGCTTCTCGGATGGGACATCAGGCGAAGGACCGATTCGCGCAGGTTTACGACCGTGGCGCGGAGAGAGCCGAAAAGGTTTACCGCGGCGCCCGCGGCTATGCGCGTCATAACCCCGCGATGACGGCGGCGATCACATTCGCTTCCGGCGTGGGTCTGGGATTGCTGCTCGCGCCCCGACGTGGAAATCAAACCTCCAAGGCGATGCGACAGGGAATGTTCCCCGTGGCCGCCATCGCACTCGCTCACGCCGTGCTCGAGATGTTCCACGAGTCGCGCTCCTGAACCTCCCACAATTTCAAAGGAAAAATATGAAAAAAATGAAACATCACGTCTCCACGCTCGCGCTTGTCGCCGGCGCGGTTCTCGCCCTCTCCGCCTGTCAGTCAAAGACCGACACGGCCCCCGGGACGGCAACAACTCCGACTCCGGCTCCGACTCCGGTCCGCCAGCCGTCGATGGCTCGCGTGATCCACGCCATTCCCGGAGGCGCCGCCGCTGACGTCTTCGCCGACGACAACAAGCTCTTCTCCGGCATCGGTTACAAGACCATCACGCCTTACGAGAGCATCAACGAGGCGCAGGTCACCTTCAAGCTGAAGATCGCCGCACAGCCCAACGATCCGATCGCCGAGAACAAGGAAACGCTTTCCTCGGGCGATTACTACACCGTGCTCGCACTCCCCGGTGATCGTGGCGAAGGCGGCATGCTTCGCGTCTTGACCGACAACAAAAAGGCCGCCGGCGAAGGCATGGCGCGCGTCCGCGTGGTGAACGCTGTGGCCGATGTCCCCGAACTCGATCTTGGCTTCAAAACCGCCAAGGAGCCCGTGGTTTCGGGATTGAACGCAGCCAATGACGTCGGCTATACCGATGTCATGGCCTCCACCGGTGTCCTGGAGGCTCGCGACAAGGGCAAGAAGCGCGTGGTCGCCTCCCTGGCCAAAGCCGAACTGATGGCGGGAAAGTCATACACCATCGTGATCGTAGGCAAGGCGACCGGAACACCTAAAGCCGAGATCCTTGTCATCGAAGACGGCATGGATGCGGCTCCCCAGGGAATGCCTGCGGAAGCGATGCCTGTCTCGACGCCTACTCCCAAGAGCTAGTCGTTTCACTCGTTTCTGCAAACCGTGAGCGGCCGCCTGATTGGGCGGCCGCAATTGTTTGCGGATGGTTGTGGGCTAGGGCTACGCGAAGGGAGACTGCAGTGTATGCCAGCGAAGCACGCCCACTTCCGTGGCCTCGCTCACGCCCGTCGCGCGAGCAGCCAATCGGGCTCGAAGAAGGTCCTGGCGGAGGGAGTCGCTTGCATCGACAAGACTCGCCGGCACTTCGGCACATCCCGCCGATTGGACCGAAGCCCGGGCCGAATGGTCCCACAACGAAAACCATTCACGGCCGAAATCGTGTTCGCGGCTCACCTTCACGCCGCATGCGGTTTTGTAGATGTCCCAGACGTTGTCCAGGCGGTCCGCGTCGACCGATAGGCGAATAATTTCACGAGCGAAGGCGTCGGCCGCGATGCTTTGACGGTCGGAGTTCGCAGTCACGCTTGTTGCAGGAGGGGCCACATCTGGAAGCGCCGTGGTCGCTACCTTGATCGATTCTGCTCGGCTCACCGGGGCGGTCTCGGTGGCGGCGTGGAGGGCGCGATCTCCGGGCGCGAGCCAGCCTGTCATGACTCCAGAAACGATGGTGATGAGTGGCGCGAGGTGCTTCATTGGGACTCTCCAGTCGGATCGGCACTGTCATGAGCAAAGCATGTGCCACGAAAATTGGGTGAATCCAGCCACAAGCGCGGTTTGTAGATTTCGCTCTTGGAAGCGGGTGAGGCGGCGAGGCGCGCATAGCGGACCTGCGTGATCAAAAAGGGATTCGCCGCAACGATGACGGCCCCAAAACTCTGTGTGTGGCTTGCCGACTACGGTCGTGGCATGTCGGTTGCACTACTAGGCCTGAGACTTAGGAGTTCCACATGACCGAAGAAACCAAAGACCAGCGAAAGTTCCTGCGAGACCTCGTCCAGGGCTTCGACACCGCAATGTTTGTGACGTACTCCGGACGAGAGTCGATGTGGGTTCGTCCTATGTCGATTGCGGAAGTCGATCACAACGACGTCATGTACTTCGCCACCGACATCGCCTCCGCCAGGTCAACCAGCTCAAGATGAACCCGCGGGCCTACCTGACATTTCAAAACGGCAGTCGCTGGGCCTCCGTGTCGGGTTCGGTGCGCGTCCTGCGAGATCGCTCATTGATAAATCGCCTTTGGTCCGAGCCCTGGAAGGTCTGGTTCACCAAGGGGAAAGACGACCCATCCATCTGCATCCTCGCCTTCGATGCTGAAGAAGGGGAGTACTGGGACAGCTCGGGCGTCAACGGCCTGAAGTATCTGCTCAAGGCCGCCAAGGCTTACGCCACCGGAACCAAAGCCAAAGTTGAGGCCGAAGAACACGGCAGAGCCACGCTAAACGGGTCAATTAACGCGTAGGAACGGCCACCGGTAGGAACAGACGTGGGGTCACTCCTTGACGACGAGCGTCAGCCGGTTTCCCTCCACGACCGCGCCGATTTTCGGCGGTTGAGCCGGGTTGACGCGCACGCGAGTCGCCTCGTTGAACTCGTTGATCCCGGAACGAAGTTCCAGCCGGATTTCGTGCTCTCCCGGGGTGATGCGAAGTTCAGTTCCATAGCGCCCATCGTACGCGGTCACTGTCCCGCCGCTCTTCACGGGCATCCCGTTGGTGCTGGTCGCCAGGACGATTCTGTTGTCGACTTTGATGCGTAGGCTGGCGCTTGCGAAGGGGTGACGAAGTTCGACCTCTACCCCGACCGGCTGGCCCGCCGAATCCACGGAAAGAGGCACAAGACTCTGTGAGGCCTGAGGAGGAGCGGAGGCTTGGCTTGAAGGGAGGAGGGTCGGCTGGGTGATGGGGACAACGGATCCCGTGCCTGCCGCTGCGGCGGGCGACGTTATTCCGTTTGCGTTTGAACGTTCGGGCTCCGAGGTGGAGCGACGCTGAGCGATCAGAACAACCGCGACACCAAACACGATGCCAAGCGCAATCGCGGCGATCAGGCGCATCGATGCCTGAGGGGGCCGATCCACGGGACTGAGATCCAACTGGACCCGTCTGCCCTTTGCCTCAAGTCTGTGCGCGAGAGGCGCGGGCGACACGAGCCCGCCTGGCCCGGTCGGCCGCTGGATCGCTTTGAGATCGACGGTTTCAATCGGGGTGAGTTGGGTGGCGTGAACCGGCGTCTTGCCCTCGATCAGGTTTTCCAGGTCGGCGGCGAAGTGCGCGGCGCTGTCGTAGCGCGCATCACGCGACTTGCGCAAAGCGCGCGCTACGATGGCGTCGAGGGCCCGGGGGATGCCATACCCGAAGGTTGACGGAGGAAGCGGCTCCTCACGCAGGATCCGCGTCAGCGTCACCGGCATGGTCGGACCCTCAAAGGCGCGGGTGTTGGTCAAGAGCTCATGCAGGACGGCGCCCAGCGAGAAGATGTCGGAACGGCCATCGACTTCTTCGCCCGTGGCTTGTTCGGGCGACATGTAGGCCGGTGTGCCGAAGACCTGACCTGCCATCGTGAGTTGCGCGGCACTCGCCTTCGCGATGCCGAAGTCCATGATCTTCGGTTCGCCCTGCGGCGTCAGCATGATGTTCGCGGGCTTGATGTCGCGATGCA
>JBDTQB010000088.1:0-15171 GCA_039932395.1 Vicinamibacteria bacterium
CTCCGGAACGCACCAGGCCGCGCACGATCCGATCACACGACTCCGCCATGCCGCCACGATCCGGGGGGTAGTTCTCCGTGATGACAAGAAGACGATGGGTCAAGACGGGTCGCTTAACTGTCTCCGAAACCCGGATGATCGTCGTCGTGGAGTGCCGCGGCTCCGGCCCCCGCGGCGGTTGCATTCTGGAAGCCGCGCGTGTCGTTGCGATCGAACGAACTTCGCATCGGGGAATAGTCACGATCCGAGTAGTACGAGTCGCGGGTCCGGTAGGCGCTGTCCGTATCGTCATCGGTACCCGGCCGGCGATTTTCATCGGCTGGCTGGTCACGGTTGGCGCACTCGAGACATTGAGTGAAACCACTGGCAGGAGACAAATGCTCGGTACAGGTCAGGCGTCCGCACGACGAGCACGGCCGGGTCGCCGGCGCGCCGCACGTGGAGAGGGAGAGAAAGCCGCGACGGGCGGAACAGGTCATCATGCCCCTGCCTCCTGGGAATTGGGACGGACCGAGCGATAGGCGTCGGCGATGGCGTCAATGATCATGAGAGGCGAAATGGGCGTGAGGTCTTTCATCCGCGCGCGACGCGACAGTGCTATGACTTCCCGCTTGTCGGTGGTCTTCACCCGGCCATCAGTCGGGGGCTTAACCACCAGGAAGTCCTTCCGTCGCACCCCGAGGTGAACATTAACCCGTGACTTCTTCTTCTGGCGCGTGTTGGTTCTGGTCTTGCCGCTGGAGCCGCGCTTGGTGCGATTCATGACCGTGACCGAATCGATGGCACGTACAAGAAGCAGCGATCCGTCGTTGAGGTTCGCCTTCAACGTCATCCACGGATCCTCGTAGTCGGTATCGATGATGCTGTAGTACGCCCCGCGCTTATAGGGCTTCGACTTTCCCGTCTTCTTGGCCGCATCTGTCGGCTGCCTCAGATCAAGCCGCAGATGGATCGGCTCGCCTCGGGCGAAGTCATCGCGCAAAAGTCTCAGGACCGGCAGCGCGGTTTCGCGCAGGTTGTCCGACAGATCCGCCTTGTGCAGTTTCCACCACAGCGTCCAGACCGCGACCGAAACGAACGCGGTGACGACCAAAAGGAGAGCGACCAGCGGGGTCCACCCGGAAAGGCCGACAAAGAAGATGCCGATTGCAGCGAACGTGGCGAACGCTCCCGTGCAACCCAGCTTGGCGCTGTTCACGTGCTCGCCGATGGCCGCGTCATACGCCGCGATCGGAGCCAGGAGCTTGATCAACTCGTCGGGCGTTCGCCTGAGGTCGACCGCCTTCTTCGCGAGAATGTTCTGCTGTTCAGGATCGAGCGCGCGGTAAGTCCGCCAGACTTTCATCCATCACTCCTTTGTAGGCCAATCTGAGTGTATCGGTTGAATGAGCCCATGTCAGCCGATCAGCGATCGACTGACGGGCGCGCTGGCCCATCTCGCGCGCTAGGTCAGGACGATCCAGGAGGATGCGCAGGGCGCGCGCCAGCTCAGTAGGGCGCTCCGGATGAACCATCCATCCATTTTCACGGTCCTTGATCAGCTCTCGCACCGGCGGAACATCCGACGCCACGACCGCAGCGCCGGAGGCCATCGATTCGAGGATCTTTAAGGGCGCGCAGCCCTGGATCACATTCCGAGGCGAATCCGTCAACGGCGCCACGGAGATCGCGGCGTGCTGACGCCAGGCGGAAAGCTCACGCTCGGGCAGGGCGTAGCGCCAGACAATTTTGTCCGCAACGCCGAGCTTCTCCGCGAGACGTTCATGCGGCCGCCAGCCTTTGGCTTCGCGCGAAGCGCAGATGACCAGGTGGAGATCTTCAAAGTCAGCCAGCCGCGCGAAGGCTCGAAGCAGAGAGTCGATCCCCTGCCAGGGCTGCGGTCCTCCGAAGTAAAGAAGGTAGCGCGCGGGCGCATCCGCGGGTCGAGGCTTGGGGTCATCGAGATCAGCGCCGTTCGGGATCACCATGGCCTTCACGCCAAGATCCGCGAGCAGCGCCTTGGTTCGTTCGGAGGGTGTGATCACGAGGTCGGCCGCCTTGGCGCACTCGATCTCAAGACGACGGATCTTGGCCAGGGTCCTCTCCGGAAGGGACGGATAAACCGTCGGCAGTTCGATCGACGGAAGCGCGTTCACCTCGTAAACGACCTTGTAGCGATGCCGCCGCAGCGCGATGGGAACGCCGCTCCACGGGTCGCGGAAGTGGCAGATCTCGAGCTGAGTCTGGCCATCGAGTTTGCGTCCGACCCAGTCGCTGTACGCGGTCACGCGATCAAGAAAGTTGGGGACCTCGGACGCGAAGCGTTCGATCTCGACCGGGCCTTCGAGCTGATACGAAGGCAGATCGGGGTTCCCAAGAACCAGCAGCGCGCCGCCGCCGAACATGTCAAACAAGGTGCGAGCGAAGCGATCGATATGAATCGCAGCCCCCTTCCTCGAAGGGAAGAGATCGTACGCGGCATACAGGCTGCGATGCTGAAGCTGCATCGCGCGTATTCAACCAGAGACGGAGCCGGTTTACTCCAGCGCTTTCATAAACCGCTCGAAGCGCGGCCGAAAATGATGTTCCGGATCAACCGACGCCACGATACGGGTCACGTGACCAAGGATCTCGGAACGCGGGACAAAGCCGAAGTAGCGGGAATCGAAGCTGTTGTCGCGGTTGTCGCCCATCACCATGTACTGCCTGGCGGGAACCACGACAGGGCCAAAGGTCGAAGCGGCGCTTCCCGTGAGGGAAACCTCCATCAGATGGTCGTGATTGAAAAGCGTCTCGTGCAAGACCTCGGAGTCGCCGTCGGGCGCCTGCGCGCTTCGATAGGAAGCCGTCGTTCCGTTGATGATGAGCTGATTGTCTTTCATCTGGATCTTGTCACCGGGCACGCCGACCACTCGCTTCAGCAGCCGCCGTCCATCGGCCGGCGAGTAGCACACCACGATGTCACCGCGCGAGGGATCCGACCACTGAGCCACGCGCCAGGTGGTGAAGGGAACCTTCAGATCGTAGGCCGCGCGGTTCACGAACACGCGCTCGCCTTCGAGAACCGTCGGTCGCATGGAGCCGGACGGGACGTCATTCCAGTCCGCGACCGCGGATCGGAAAGATCCGAGAACCAATGCGGTCACCGCGAGAGGCCGCATCCATTCGATCCAGAAGTTCTTTGCGGCGGCGCGAAATCGTGTCATGTCCATGGTGAGACGGGAACTCCAGTTCAAAGGTTTCAGGCAGTGAGCCTAAGCGCGGCAGGCGGTCACTCCCGCTCGTCCTTCTAGAATCCGCGCATTCAAAAGAAAGGACGGGCATGAGCAAAGGACGATTGGAGGCGTTCAGCGACGGCGTGATGGCGATCATCATCACCATCATGGTGCTGGAGTTGAAGGTTCCGCACGGCACCGATTGGGAGGCGATCACCCCACTCCTGCCCGTGTTTCTGAGCTACGTGCTGAGCTTTGTTTACATCGGCATCTACTGGAACAACCACCATCACATGTTCCACGCGGCAAGCAAGGTGACGGGCGGAACCCTCTGGGCGAACCTCCATCTCTTGTTCTGGCTTTCCCTGATTCCCTTCGTCACGGGATGGATGGGCGAGAACCACTTCGCCACCCTGCCCGTGGCCCTGTACGGCGTGGTTCTGTTCATGTGCGGTTGCGCGTACTACATCCTCGCGCGAGGGCTCGCAGCGCACCACGGCCAGGACTCGAAGCTGGCGCGCGCGCTGGGCAAAGACGCCAAGGGCGTTTTGTCGGTAGTGATCTACGCGATCGCGATCGGACTGGCCTTTTTTAGCCCTGCGCTCGCCGGGGCTCTCTACGTCGTGGTCGCACTCATCTGGCTGATTCCAGACCGTCGCATGGAAGCGGCCTTGAGGGAGTAGGCCGAGCGGCTGGCAAGGCGGCTCTTGCCCCTCCGCGGGAACAAGCGCATCCTCTCAAGATGGAAACGCTGTTCGGAGTGTTCCGCACCCTTCTTCCGTCGCGTTACTGGAACGACATGAGGAAGGGGGCCTATCTCTCGATCATGCTGACCGCGGCCCTCGGCGTGCGCATTGGGTACGCCGGCTTCATCGAGCGCGTGCAGCAGGGGGCGCAGGAGGGAGCGGCTCTTGCCCTGAAGTTAGGGGCTCCGGGGGGTGCCAGCGGCGGCGGCGGCCTGAGCCAGACCGACGCGGTGAGGGCGGCGCTGGTGGGAAACGCCCTGACGCCGCTCGCCTTCTTTCTCTTCACGCCTCTGGGGTGGCTCGCTGACTATCTCCTGATCTCCGCAGTCTTCCGCGCCTTCACTCTCGCGGTCGATAAGCCCTGGGGCGACCCGCTGCTCACCACGATCGACCACGTGGTCCGGGGCAAGCACGCGGACAGGGTCGCAAGCAAAGAGGCGACCGAGCGCGAGCTGGCCGAAGGCCCTGAGGTCCCGGACCAGATCCTTGAATGCAAGAAGTTTGCGGGCAAGGAGGCGGACTATGTGATCGTGGCCAGCCGCCGCAAGGACGGCTGGAGGCTCGCGACGACGGTCCTGACCAACTCCGTACGGCTGCGCATCGGCGATCCACTCGAGAAGACTCTCGATGGAAGGCTGCGCATCTGTTACCCGCTCAAGGTCATCCGCGATCTCCAGGTGGATCGGAGGATCGTCCACTACGCATGGCCGCGTGACGCGCCGCCCCTTCCCGATTTCGAGGCCGAACCCGCCGACTAAGTCTCCGGGACGAACTGAAGCGTCCCCTTCTCCACGGTGGCGCGCCAGGCGGGCTGACGGGACAGCTTGCCCGACACCGAAAGCTTCGCGAGCGGGAGTTCGATCAGGCGCTCTATGGCGGGCTGAAGTTCAGTCACTCCCGTTTCCTCGTTAAATCCGGAGCGGACCACGAAGGCCTCCGCCTCCGGCTCGAAGCGAAGAAACACGCCGTGGGTCTTGCGCACTCGATTCACAACCTGGGCCAGCAGGGGCCTCGCGATACGCCGGACGTCCGCCTCGTCGAGCGGACGAAACACAATGACCTCCTCCACGCGATTCAGAATTTCCGGCCGGAAGAGCTTGCGCAGACCCGCCTTGGTGCGGCCGCCCTTGGTCATGGGAACGGTCTCACCAGCCGCGAACGCCGCTTGAACCGCGTCGGCTTCCCCGAGATGACTCGTCATCATCACGATCGTGCCCCGTCCATCCACCAACTGTTCTCGACCGTCCGTGATCATGCCCGTGTCGAAGAGTTGGATGAAGAGATCCGAGACCTTCGCATGGGCCTTCTCCACGTTGTCGAAAAGAAGGACCGCCTCCGCCTTGCGCCGGATCGCATCGGTCAACAGGCCGATCGCGTTGGCTTCGCTTCCAATCAGTTTCGCAACCGCCGATTCATCGGAGTAGTCAGACATGTCGAAGCGCGCGAGCGCGTCTGGTCCTCCGTAGAGGAATTGGGCCAGGGTGCGCGCAAGTTCAGTCTGGCCCACGCCGCGCGGACCAAGGACAAGGAACGTTGCCACCGGACCACGGCGAGAGGCGAATCCGGAATGAGCGAGCCGGATCCGCGCCGCAACCTTCGCGACCGCCTTGTCCTGGCCGACGATCTTTGATTTGAGATGCGCTTCAAGTTTCAGAAGACGCGCGCTGTCGCCCGTGCCGTCAAAGACAAGGTCGACAGGAAGACCGCGTTTGGCGGCGAGCACTTCGGCCACCGCGCGCGCATCCGTGGAGGCGATCTCGCCGGGCTCGGCCTTCAAGGCCACCGCCGCCGCGGCCTTGGCGAGCAAATCCAGGGCTTTGTGAGGCAGACGCTCCTCTGCGTCGAACCGAACCGACAAGTGAACGGCTGCGTCGATGGCTTCGTCGGTGAGCGTCACACCGTGGCGCTTCTCGATCCTCGGCTTCTGCCCCCGAAGAATCTCCAGGGCTTCCGGCACGGAAGGCTCGGGCACGTCAATCCGCTCGAAGCGATCGGCCAGGGATTTATCCTTCTCGATGCCCTCTCGGAAGTCCTTGATGCTGACCGCTCCAATGACCTTGAGATCGCCGCGCAGAATCGCCGTCTTCAGGTGATTGGCGGCGTCTGTGCCCACGCGACCCACCCCGACCACGCGATGGATCTCGCCGATAAAAAGCAGGATGTCGTTCTCGGCCCGAAGCTCATCAACCAGACCCTTCATGCGCTTTTCCAATTCGCCGCGGTACTCAGTGCCGGTGAGGAACGCCGTGACATCAAGTTCAAGAATGCGCTTCCCGCCAAGAATGGCCGGGTCTTTCCCTTCCACACCCCGGATCGCCACCGCCTCCACCACCGCCGCCTTGCCGACGCCGGCATCGCCGACGAGCAGCGGATTGAACCTGTTGGTTTGCGCGAGGACCTGAAGAACCGTGGCCACTTCGCGCCGCCTTCCCACGATTGGCCCGATTTCCTTGGCCATCGCCTGGGCGGTGAGATCGCGCGCGAAAACGGTGAGGATCTTTTGGGTCTTTGAAGTTCGGCCGGAGACGGCCTTCATGCGCGAGGAGGCGCCGGTCGAGGCCTTTGGAGCCGCCGCTGGGGACGCGGGCGGCGCGGGCCGCACTGGCGGCACGAACAGCGCGGTCGCGGCCACCTCCACGCGAGGCGCCAATTCGGGGCCAATCTGATTGTCAACGAGCAGGTCCACGATGGCGGGATCGGGCTCGCGAAGCAGCATGCTCAACAGATGAAGAGAATTGACGGGAGTTCGGCCGGCGAGTGTTTCGGCCCGCGCGAACACCGCCTTGGAAGCGAGGCTGCGCGACATCAACCCCTTCGCAATCGCCGATTTCCCCTTCAAACGCGCGCGAAGCTTCCGGCGCAGATCACGCGGTGAAGCGGACACGCTCTCGAACAGAACATTGATGGCCGTGCGCTCGGCATCGACGACGCTCATACGGTCTGCATCAAATCCCAACTGCTTGAGCGACGCGACGCTCGCCTTGTCGAGGCTCAGCACGCCCATCATGAGATGAGAACACTCGATCTTCGCGGAGCCGCACAACCCCGCTTCGGACGCGGCGATTCTCCAGGCGAGGGCTAGGCCCGCCGACGGTTCACTCATGGCTCAACCTGTTTCTCCAAGACGCGACGGAACTGAAGCTCCGATATTAGAGGGAACGCGACGGGATAGGATCTCTCGCATGGCGAACGCGCTGTTCAACGAGCGGACCGACAAGCTGCGGCATCGCATCCTCTCGCCGCTCACGTTCAGGCTGTTCATGTGGAAACAGCTTCCACTGGCCGGTTTCGCCGGCCTTCATCTGCGCTCGCTCGATGAAGGCGGATGCACAGTGATCCTGCCCGGCGGGTGGCGCACCCAGAATCCATTTCAGTCCACCTACTTCGCCGCTCAGGCCATGGCGGCCGAGATGTCCACGGGCGCACCCGCGTTGATCCTGGTTCAGGGGAACGACGCGAAGATCTCGTTGCTTGTCACCGACGTCCGCGCCCGCTACACAAAAAAGGTCGCGGGAGAATCGCAGTTCACCTTCCGCGAAGTCGGTGAGATGGCGGAGACCATCGAGCGGGCGGGCAAGACCGGTGAGCCCGCGACTTATCTCGCCAAGTCGGTGGGACGAAACGCCGCCGGCGACATCGCGTCTGAGTTCGAGATCCTGTGGAGCTTCAAGCGACGCGATTGATCGGGGTCATCCTCGCGGTCACTCTGGCCGGGTCGGCGATCGCGCGGCCCGCCGGTGATCCGGGGGACAGGCGCGCCTTCGTCATCGTCGGCGCACAGGTGGCGGATGGAACCGGCACCCCCTTGCGCCTCGCGGATGTGCGGGTGCTGGGCGGACGGATCGTCGAGATGGGGCGGGTGGCCCGTCAAAGAGACGACACGATCATCGACGGCAAGGGCCGAGTTCTGGCTCCGGGCTTCATCGACGTCCACAATCATTCGACGCGCGGCGTTGAGCGTGAGCCTGCGGCGATCAGCCAGGTCTCACAGGGGCTGACCACGATTCTCGTTGGACAAGACGGGAGTTCTCCCCTTCCCATCGCCGACTACGTGGCCAACCTTCGGGCGAATCCTCCGGCACTTAACGTGGCGACCTGCGTCGGACACGCGACGGTCAGAAGTAAGGTCATGGGCGACGACTACAAGCGCGCGGCGCGCCCGCAAGAAATCGAAGCCATGGCAGTCCTCGTGGATCAAGGATTCAAGGATGGTGCCATCTGCCTGTCCAGCGGGCTCGAATACGAGGTCGGCGGCTACGCCACGACGGATGAGCTGGTGGCGCTGGCAAAGGTCGCCGCGCGACACGGCGGCTTCTACATCTCCCACACGCGCGACGAGGCCGACAAGTCGTTCGATTCCATCCGCGAAGTCGTGACCATCGGGGAACAGGCTCATCTCCCGGTTCAGAACACGCACATCAAGCTCGGGACCGCGGGCGTCTGGGGCAAGGCGAAGGAAGCGCTCGCCATTTACGACGCGGCGCGGAAGCGCGGCATCGATGTCACGGCGGACTGTTATCCGTGGGACGCGTGGAGTTCGACGATCCTCGTTCTGATCCCGAACAAGAAATACGACGATCCCGAGAGCGTGGCGCGTGGGCTTGCCGACGTGGGCGGCGCGCAGAACATTCTGATCACGTCCTATGAGAAGGACGCCACCTACGAGTTCCGCACAATGGCTGACATCGCGACGAAGCGCGGGATCACACCCGTTGATCTCTTCATCGAGATCGCCAAGAACGGCGGAGCCTCGGTCGTGGCCAAGTCGATGATGGATGAAGACATCCGCGCGTTCTACGCGTGGCCTTGGACAATGGTCTCAAGCGACGGCGGCATCGAGTATCGGCATCCGCGTGGCGCGGGAACGTTCCCTCGCGTGCTCGGCCGCTTCGTGCGCGAACGCGGCTGGCTGACGCTTGAAGAGGCGGTTCGCAAGATGACTTCGCTCCCGGCATGGCGGCTTGGCCTCAAGGATCGCGGAGCGATCAAGAGGGGCTATGTCGCCGATCTCGTGCTCTTCGATCCGAAGACGGTGGTCGACAACGCAACGTTTACCGAGCCGTTCAAGCTGTCCACGGGAATCGAAAAGGTGTGGGTCAACGGACGGCTCGTCTGGAGCGATGCGCACGTGACCGGCGCGCGGCCCGGAGCGGTTCTGACGCCACGCCATTGAGCTGCTCAGCGACCCAGCAGGATCACTCGTCGGTCGAATCTCCAAGACTTTCATTGAGTTCGACCAGCGCTTTGGAGAGCTGATCGAACCGGGCCTTCCCAAGGCGCGTCGCGTAGTCGGCTTCGATGGACTTCTTCGCACGGTTGGCGGCCGCGAGGACGGATAGGCCCTCCGGGGTGAACGTGACGATCCGGGCACGCGCGTCGGCCGGATCCGGTGTCCGTTGGACGACGCCGTCAGCGACGAGGCCGTCGACGAACTGCTGAATGGCCTGCTTGCTCAGGCCCATGCGCTCGGCGAGGACCGCCTGCTGCGTTCCGGCGCGATCGATGTGCGGAATCACATTGGCCCGCGCCTCCGAGAACCAGGAATATCCCGCGCCCACCATCCGCGCGCGGAAAGCGCGCAGCCAGTGATCGCTCGCTCGCCACAGGCTCCATCCGATGTGCGTCAGGAGCGGGGGGGTAGAACTGTCGTCAAGCCGCTTGACCATTTGTCAAGATCTCCCTATAGTCAAGCAACTAGACTATATCTCACCTGAGCCTCGAAAGGACTCGCCTCATGCCTCTGATCACCTCTGAAAACGCACCCGTCTTCGAAACCCCCGGAGCCACGTTCGTGGGCCTCGCCGCCCCAAGCCGCGGATCTCTTGATACCTCGGCCTGGCGCGTAACCCTGGCTCCACATAGCCCTGGGCTTCCTCATCGCGTGACCCGGGAAGAGATCTTCGTGGCGCTTTCCGGACGCGCCATGGTGCAGATGTTCGGCATCCGGACTGAGTTTGCCGAAGGCTCCGCCCTGGTGGTGCCGGCGCTGGAACCCTTCTCGATCGCGAACGAGTCGGACGAGCCGTTCGAGGCCATCGCCATCCTGCCGGTCGGAGGCGCCGCCATCGTCGGAGACGGGCCTGCCTTCATTCCGCCCTGGGCGTCCTGAGGGAACGACACCTTCGCTACACCGACGGCCAGGTCGGTTTCGGCTTCGGCGTTCCGTCTTCGACGGAGTGGTGGTCAAAACTCATGGCTCGCGTGATCTTCCACACGCCGTCTTTTTTCTGCCAGAGGTGGATGAACTTTCCTTCGCCCACTCCGTCGATGGCTTCGCGACCGGGATGGAGAAAACGATGCGTGCCGGTCTGCAACGCGCCATACGTCTTCATCGGATACACCTCAACCGAATCGGTGACCAGGGCGCGCTGCATCTTTCCGCAGATGTTGTTCTTCACCGCTTCGAGAAACGCCTTCTTGCCGCTCAAGCCATCGTTGTCGTGGAAGAACTCCAGGTCGTCCGCGAAATAGGAGCCGAGCTTCTCGAGGTCGCAGCGATTGAATGCGTCAAAGACCGCGGCATCAAGCGCCATGACCTGAACATAGAGCGGGTCGGTCTTGGCCAGCCCATGACGATCTTCGGCGCGGGCGGACGCGGCGAAAGACAAGACGGCAATAACCGCGAAAGGGACGGCGCGTTTCAAGAAGAAGGCCATGTCTCAGAGAACGGCGCGGAGCGGACGAAAGTTCCAGCCGGTCTTTAGACTCAGACCATGTCCACGGTCGAGCCTTCACCTCCGCCACACGGTCGCATCCGCGGATACGTGGTGGCCGGTGGTCGGAGTTCACGGATGGGACGCGACAAGGCGTTCCTTCCATGGAACGGCATCACACTGCTCGATCACGCGATCCACACCCTGCGCGCGGCGACGTCGGATGTCGCGATCCTCTGTGGTCCCGCGCGGCGGTACGAAGACTTCGGCGTTCCCGTCGTCGTCGACGAGATCTGCGGCGCTGGTCCGATCGGCGGCCTCTACTCAGCGCTCACGCATGCTGCTTCATCGGGCCGCGACCGCATGGTCTGGCTCGCCGTGGACACGCCGCATGTCTCGTCGGCGCTTCTGCGCGAACTCGCTCAGGCGCTGGACGAAGCGGATGTCGCCATGGCGCGAACCGACCGCGGCGTCGAACCGTTGTGCGCTGCGTTCCGCGTCGAGCCGTGCCTCGGGTCCGTGCGTCGGGCGATCATCGAAAGACGGCTGAAACTGACGGATGCGTTCGCATCCCTCAGCGCGGCACACGTCGACGCACCGCCAGGCTCGCTCCTCAATCTGAATTCCCCCGCCGATCTCGAACAGGCGCAGGCCGACTAGGGACTACTTGACGACCTTGGCGCCCTCGATCATCACGGGGTACGCGTAACCCGCGGTGAAGTCCTGGTCGAGGGCAATCTTGCCCCGGATGGTCACGATGTCGCCCTTCGCAACCACGTCGGTTGTGGTCACGGTGATGTCGTTGTCCTGCTTCTCTGCACTGCCCGACCCGTCACGCAGGTGCAGCCAGTTGCGGCCCATGATGTCGGGGTTGTACTTGACCACGCGGCCGCGCACCACAACTTCGGCGCCCTTGAGCGCGGTGTGGTTCTGGTAGATCTCGGCCACCGTCTTCGCGTCCTTACCCGCGGCCCTCTCGACCTTGACATCGCCCTGGTCGGCCGCGGGGAGCGCCGCGCCCGCAGTGGGGACCGCCCCTGAAGTAGCCGGATGCCCGGGCGGAAGCGCGGCCGACTCACCCTGGTTCATGAGGCTTCCGAAAAGGATGCGATCAAACTTTCGATTGAGCGTCTTGCTCTCGAAGTTCTCCATCCACATGGCGTTGCCCACCGTGACCTCGGCACCGACCTTGAGCTTGGCTTCATTGACCGCCGCCCAGACCTCGCCGCTCGATGTCTTGAGTCGCAGGTAGGTGTAGGGGCCGGCGTCGATGGTTTCCATCACCACTCCCGTGACCACGGGCTCGGCGGGCTGGCTCTCGGTCCCGGGAAGACTGGCCGCACTGGCGGCGGGGGCTTTCGCGGGAACCTTGCCATCCGCGGTCGCGGACGTATCGCTGCAGGCAGCGAGGAAGAGAGGGAGGATGAAGACGGCGGCTTTGAGCATGATGAGTGATCTCCTGCGACTTGGTGAAGGCCCCGGGCGCCTTGTGCCCCGGCGCAACGGCCGCTCATTCAGTTTTAGCACCTCGGGGCGGGGCGGCACCCTAGTGCATATGCACCAGCGAACCGACACCGCGCTACGGACGGCGGCGCCCGGAGGTCGTTAGTGTGCCGCCTCACAAATGCGCGTCACATGGGAGCGCCGATGCATCCCGGATCGCTGCGTTGCTCGGCGCCCGAATATTCCCGATATTCGCGGCTTCTCGGCGCCTTGCGCTCCGGGCGCCTTGGCGCTCGCATGTAACGCGGATTTGTGAGGCAGCACACTAGGGCAACAGGATGGTGCAGCCGGTCGTCTTCCGCGCTTCGAGGGCGATGTGCGCCTCACGCGCTTCCGCGAGCGGAAAGGTCTGATCAATGCGGATCTTCACTTTGCCGCTGGTCACGACCTCGAACAGTTGGTCCGCCATCTCCTGGGCCGATTCCCGCGTGGCGATGTGGGTGAAGAGCACCTGACGGGTCACGTAGATCGAACCCTTCTGCGCGAGGACTCCGGGCGCGAACGGAGCGGGCGGCCCGGATGAGTTTCCGAAGCTCGCCATGAGGCCGAAGGGCCGCAGGCAATCGAGCGAGCGGTCCCAGGTGTCCTTGCCGACGGAGTCGTACACGACCTTCACTCCCTTGCCCCCCGTGATCTCTTTCACTCGAGGCAGGAAGTCTTCCGTGTTGTAGTTGATGACATAAGCGGCGCCCAGCTCCTTCGCAAGCGCGCACTTCGCGTCGGACCCGGCGGTGCCGATCAGTTGAAGACCGAGAGCCTTCGCCCACTGGCACGCGATGAGACCCACCCCGCCCGCGGCCGCGTGAAACAAAACGAAGTCGCCCGCATGAAGTCCCCCCTGCGGCAGCGTCCGCTTCAAGAGGTACTGAGCGGTCATGCCTTTGAGCATCATCGCGGCGCCCGTCTCGAACGAGATGGCATCAGGCAGCTTGCAAACTGGAAGCGCCGGCATCACACGTCGCTCGCTGTAGCTGCCGGGTCCGCCACCGGCATAGGCAGCGCGATCCCCCACCTTGAGATGCGTGACGCCCTCGCCCACCGCTTCGATGACGCCGGCGCCTTCGTTGCCCATCGCCGCGGGCAGAGGCAGCGGGTACAGACCGGTGCGGTGGTAGACATCGATAAAGTTCAGGCCGATCGCATGATGCTTGATGCGGATCTCGCCGGGACCGGGCTCGCCGACTTCAACATCGTCAAGTGTGAGCTGCTCGGGTCCGCCGGTTTCGTGGATGCGGATGGTCTTGCTGGGATATGGCATTTGGGTCCATCGTATCTCCGAGCCGGATGAATCTGGCGATTCGGGCTGCGTGAGCCTTGGCCTGTCGGCAAGACGATCGACGAACAGGTCGGACACATCCTGATCCACGCCTACGTGGCTGAATGCAACGACGCGATGGCGCGCCGCTACGGCCTTTCCGAAGCCGAATCCACTCCTCGCCAAAGAGGGGGACGGCGTTCGACGCGGGATCCAGGCAAGTCCCAACCCGCCCTCCTCAGCAGGGGGGCTCGGCCCGCAATATTCACCAGGAATCTACCGCGGGCTAGGAAGGCGAAGCAGCGATGCGCCACCACTCCGCCTTCACGATTCGCTAGCGTTGGTGCGCCATACGTTCGCGCACTCGGGCCAGGGACGCTTCGAGCGCCCTCATGCGGGCGCTATCCCCGCCGGCTGCTTCTCGAAGGAGGGGTGTAACCGAAATCGTGATGTCGTTGAAGGAACTGAGCGGGACGTTCGCGGTGAAGGCGCGACCGGTCGCCACGTCGGTGAAGCCGAGAGTGATGGTCAGATCGTCGAAGTCATCGGAGTTGAAGCGAAGCGCCAGGCGATAGGTGGCGTCGCTGTTCGGGTTGACACGACTGACACCGGCCGCGCGGATCACATCCGATCCGCCTTCCGTCCGTTCAATCTCCCGCCCATTGGTAAAGAACTGGAGGCGAACGAAGTTCCAGTCCGCGGTGCCTCCGCCGGTTTCTCGCACGCGGGTGGGCGCCTCGAACGCGAGACCAAAAGCCGCCACCGCGCTTGGGTGAACCACCAGGTCTCCCACTCCCGAAGCCGTGACCGCGGCATTTGGCGGAGGAGGTGTGGGCGTTGCCATTGCGGTCGGCGTCGTGCTGCTGCCACCCCCACAGGCGGCGAGAAAACTCATCGAAACGACCAGGATCTGCTTTTTCATTGTCTACCCCTCGATTTCCAGGAATCCACCCGGAGGAAGAACGGTTGGGAGATCCAACCGTGGGCAGATCGTAGATGACCAACGTTCGGCTCACGCGGGCTCTGTGACGCTTAACGGGGTGTGACAGGGATCCGCGTCCGGCAGGCGCTTGGAGCGCTCGTCACGATCAGACGCTGTGGCCGGTGATATGTTGCGCCTCGCCCCGCCGCAACGACGGGCGCCAATTCCGAGGCTCGAATGAAGATCACCCGAACCCTGTTCGCCCTGACGGCGCTCGCCGGTGTCGCCGGCATCGCCATCTCTCAGGAGCGCGAAGACCGCACCCTGCTTTCTCAGACTCAGATGACATCCATCATCAATGAGGTGTCGGGCGAGCGCGCGATGCACCACGTGCTCGAGCTGGTTCCCTACCAACGTGTGCGTCCGCCGTCTGAGTACAACGCGCCCTATCGTGAAAGCCGCGTGATGGCGGACTTCGCGAAGGAGTATGGATTCAGCAACGTCGCGATCGAGACCTACGGAACGCCGACGAAAGCCTGGCAGCCAACGCAGGGCGAGCTTTGGATGATGTCGCCAAAGAACATCAAGCTCTTCGATATCCATGATCTCGTTCTCGCGCTGGCTTCGATCAACGCCAACGGCGACCTCACCGCCGATTTGGTGGACGTGGCCGCGGGCCGGGCGCAGGACTTCGAAGGCAAGGATGTCAAGGGCAAGTTCGTTCTGTCGTCGGGCTCCACCGCCGCCACGTATCAGCAGGCGGTTCAGCGTGGCGCGATTGGCGTGCTCGGCATCAGCGCGATTGGTTATCAGCGCGCGGTCGACTTCCCCACTCAGATCGTCTCGTCCAACGTGAATGCCCAGCCGGGCACCGTCGCCTGGTCGGTCACTCCTGAGG
>JBDTQB010000089.1:0-14933 GCA_039932395.1 Vicinamibacteria bacterium
ATCACCCGGGAGCACTCGCCCTGCTCGGCAACTGGACGGACGCGCAAACCCGCGCACAGATCGACCGTCTGAAGGCAGCGGTCGTGACGATCCGAAGTTGTGCGGCGTGCGTGGAACGCCAGGCCTTCGCGCGGTTTCCATTGCGCGCGGCGATCCTTCTTCATGCCGATCGCGAGATTCAGCAGTCTTTCCACACCCCCATAAGTGAGCAGGTGGCGAGCTGTGGAGCGGGTCGGAATGCTGACATGGTCGAACACCTGGCCGCCATTCTTGTCCTGATCGATCCGAATGCGGGCGGCTTTCTGCGTTCGTTCTATCTGGGCATGGCGGATCAGGCGGAGTGGTCACACTGCTTCGAGCAATCGCAGACCTGGGCCCGCGCCGGACTCAAGACCTACGGAAGCGATGCCCCGCTGCGAATGGCACTTGGGATCGCGGCGGAGGCGGGTGCCTTTTTCACCCTCACGCCGGCACCTCAGAGCCCCGGCGGTGGAGCGGCGATGGCGCGTCAAGCGGGCGCGATCCGGGCCAGGATCCGCGAGCTTCAGGAGGACGCGCGTCAGGCGTTTGATCGGGCCGTGACCGCCGACCCTCAACTCACACAGGCTAGGCTTCGTCTTGGCCGTATGCAGTGGCGTCTAGGTCAGGCCGAGAACGCGCGTGCGTCGCTGGAGATGGTTCTTGCGAAGACCGACGACGCCGATCTTCAATATCTGGCCCATCTTTTCCTTGGCCGCGTCCTGGAGGACAAAGGGAAATTGGCCGAGGCGGAGCAACACTACCGCGCGGCGGTTGGTCTGCAGCCGCTCTCCGAGACTTCCGCGGTGGCGCTTTCTCACGCGCTCTATCTGCGCGGTGATTTTGAAGGAGCGCGGCAGGCGCTCGCCACCGGCCTCGAAGCCGCGCCAAAACGCGTCGCCTACGATCCGTGGGTTTCGTATCTGGTGACGCAAACGAACCAGGGAAACGTCATCCTCGCGAAGCTTCGAGGAGATCTCACGCGATGAATCCTCTCGCCCTTCTCCTTGGCATCGTCCTGTCCGTCACTGGCCCATCCGCTCAAGACCCGGTTTCCAAACCGCTGGTCTTCGATGCGGCGGTCGAGAACGTCTACATCGATGCCTTCATCTCGCAGCGAGGTGCGCCCTTGACCGGTTTGCAAGCCGCCGACTTCGAGTTGCGCGACAACGGCGTCGTGCAGTCTCTCGAGATGGCGGCGTCCGACACCCAGCCGCTCCTCGCGGTGCTGGCCTTCGATGTCAGCGGCTCACTTGATGAGGAGAAGCTCTCGGCCCTTCGCGCCGCCAGCAACGCCTTGCTCGAAACATTGCGCCCTGAAGACGAGGCCAGCCTGTTTGCTTTCGCGGATGAGGTTCGATGGCTGGCCGAGCCAACCACCGACAAGCAGAAGGTCCGTCAGGTCCTCGAGAACCTGAGACCGGGCGGTGGCACGCCGATCATGGATGCGCTGTACGCGGCGCTCACTCTGCCGAAGTCGCGTGGTCGCTCTCTCATCGTTTTGTTCACGGATGGAGTGGACAACCTCAGCTGGCTGGATGGAGGTCAGGTCCGGCTTCTGGCGGAGAAGTCGAACGCTGTGATCCACGTCGTGAGTCTGCAACCAGCGCCCCGGGCCACCGTGCAAGCGCCAAGGGACGACCTCAAGTGGCGTATCTATCCCGCCGAGAACACCCTGGCACTCGAGTTCGAGAACGCCTGGATGCTGCGTCAGATCGCAGAGGCGACGGGCGGGCACTACTGGGAAGCCGAGTCGCTGGATCGTCTGAAAGCCGCCTTCGCGCAGATCGCGGAGACGATGGGCAAGCGATACGTGCTTCGATACTCTCCTGAAGGAACGACCCGTCCGGGTTGGCACAAAATCGAACTCAAACTGAAGGGCAAGAAGGGCGACGTCCGCACCCGAACCGGTTACTGGGTCGCCGATCGCAAGTAAGGCGCGCCGATCGTCTGATCAGATCTCGAGGACTTTTGGCACGCGCGTGAGATTGCGCGAGCCCGACTTCGTCACAAGTGCCACGTCTTCGATGCGCACCCCGCCGATGCCGAGGTAGTAGAGACCCGGCTCCACCGTCACCACATGGCCCGCCCGAAGAATCGAACCCCGCCGACCGATCGAAGGCGCCTCGTGAATCTGAAGTCCGAGACCGTGGCCCGTGCCGTGGAAAAAGCCCTGCATGCGCCCGTTCTTCATTCCGGTCTTGAACCCACGGCGCTCGAACAAGGCGAGGATGTCTTCGTGGATCTTCTTTCCGTCGGCACCGTCGTGGATCGCTGCGTGGCCGAAGTTCGTGCCCTCGTGGACGAGCGCGTAAACCTCTTTCAGTTTCTCGGTGGCGCGCCCCCGAACGACCGTGCGGGTGAGATCGCCAAAATAGCCGGTCGCCTGAGAGCGAGGGAAGATGTCCATCACGATGGGTTTGTGCGCGCGCAGCGGACCGTGCCCGATCTCATGCGGATCGACCGCCTGATCGCCGCCCGCGCAGATGGTGCGAACGGGAATGCCGCCGAGACGCTGGATGGTGGTGTCGATCGTGCCGCGCAAGTCTTCGGAAGTGAACTTCGCTTTGCCTGAGTAGAGCCAGCCGTCGCGGCCGATGCGACAGGCCTTCAAGGCGTCGATCCCCGCCAGCAACCCCGCTTCGGCGGCGCGTAGGGAAGCTTCGATCTTCTTCACTTCGTCGCGTGTCTTGATCTCTCGTTCCGGCCAGAACGGCTCAGCCGCGACGTCGATCCGGACATCGAGATCTTCGAGCTTGCGTGCGAGGCCCAGAGGGAAGGAACCGGGCACCTCGACGCTGCGAACACCGAGCCGTCTCAGGCAGGCCACGATGACGTGCTCGATTTGTGGCGTGAACCCAGAACCTGCTCCGGCCCGCTTCGCCATCTGCGTCCACGACCAGACGTCCGTCGCTTTCGATTCACGCTTGGCTCGATCCATCTCCAGATCGCTCATCACCAGAATGACGCGCCGACCTTTGATCAGGCAGAGGAACGGATCAGGCGCGAAGAAGCCGGTGGGGTAGAGGATGTCAGCGTCGTGCTCCGACGCCGCCCACAACAGCCGAAGACTCACGCGGAGGCCGGCACGTGGACAGCAGTGCCAGACAAAGGGACGTTGCCTTCGTGCGGTTCGACGTCCACCAGCACGTCGTAGAACGTCGCTCCGCCGCCGAGGTCCGTGAGGGCCTGGCCGGTCACCGCATTCGCATTGCTGCCGCCGGGACAGAGCTTGGCCCACCAGATCGACAGACCGACGACCACGCCACGCCTCGCTGCATCCGAGACGTGAGCTTTCGCAAAGAACTCGCCCCGCGCGTTGAAGGTGCGAACCATCTGGCCTTCGACGATGCGGCGCGCGCGTGCATCATCAGGATGAATCGTCAGCGCGGGCTCGCCGCCTTCACGACGCACGAAGATCGGCTGTCCCGAGAACGTCGAGTTGAGGAAGTGATGCGCGGGCGGCGAGATGAATGCGAGCGGAAACGTCTTCGCCAGCGACGGATTGCTGATCGGGCCTTCGCGGGGCGGAATGTAGTTCGGCAGAGGGTCGCGGCCGGCGGCCTTCTCGGTCTCGGAATAGAACTCGCACTTGCCAGAGATGGTCGGGAAGTTCCCATTCGCGAATGGAGCCCATTCCTCCGGCACGTTCAGCCGCGCGTGTGTCTCGCTCTTGAGCCGCTCGAGGGTGATGCCTTCGAGCCGCGCATGTTTCCAGTCGACCGCTTGATGAAGGAGGGCTTCGTCATCTTCAAACAAGCGCGCGTCGGTCAGGCCCAT
Organism: Vicinamibacteria bacterium; assembly: GCA_039932395.1. GTDB lineage: Bacteria > Acidobacteriota > Vicinamibacteria > Fen-336 > JAGNNV01 > JAGNNV01. The sequence goes on from JBDTQB010000089.1 coordinate 3,799, forward strand.
CTCTTTGGCGAGCGCTCGGAAGACATCAGTGTTCGAGCGTGACTCGCCGACGGGCTGGACGGCCGGCTGATTCAATGCGATTCGCAGATGGCCATAGGATCGGAAGAGGTCAGTGTGTTCAAGCACGGTGGTGGCGGGCAGCACGATGTCCGCCCAGTCGACGGTGTCGGTGCGGAAGAGTTCGTGAACCGCGACGAAGAGGTCCTCACGCGCGAGACCACGGCGCACCGCGTTCTGGTCGGGTGCTACCGCCGCGGGATTCGAGTTGTAGACATACATCGCCCGCACTTTTGGCTTCAGCGAGGGGTCAAGCGCCTCACCAAGGGACGACATGTTGATGGTCCGCGTGCCCGCGGGCGTCATCTCGGGACGCGCGAGGGCGTTGTTGTTGAGCGGGTACGTCCCAGACGACGAAAGCTGAACCCCGCCTCCAACGTGACGCCAGTCGCCCGTGAGGGCAGGCAAGCATGTGATGAGACGAACCGCGTTGCCTCCGCCCGCCGCACGGTTGAGGCCGTAGTTCACCCGGATGGCGCTGGGCCTCGTGGTTCCATACTCCCGCGCGATCTTCTCGATGGTCGCGACGTCGAGCCCGGTTTCCACCGCGGCCCGGGCGGGTGTCCATTCGTTGGCGCGTGCGCGCAGGCCGTCGACACCTTGCGTGTACCTGGTGATGTAGTCCTCGTCCACGAGTCCGTCGCGGAACAGGATATTCATCATGGCGAGCACCAGGGCGCCGTCGGTGCCAGGCAAAGGTGCGATGTGCCAGTCGGCCTTGTCGGCGGTGCGCGAGCGATAAGGATCGATCACGATCAGCCGCGCGCCCTTCTTGCGGGCCTCTTCCACGAACGGCCAGAAATGAACGTTGGAGGAGATGATGTTCGCGCCCCAGGCGATGATCAGCTTCGCGTTCTCCACCTTCTCGGGATCGAAGCCGATGGTGGCGCCCACCACGGCCTTGTAGCCCTCGAAGCCGGCCGACGAGCAAATGGTGCGATCGAGCTGAGACGCGCCGATCGCTCCGAAGAATCGGCGATCGAGACTTCCGTAGTGAAGCAGGCCCATGTTCCCCGCGTACGAATAGGGCAGGATCGATTCGGGTCCGTCGCTCGCGATCGCCTCCTTGAACTTCGCCGCGATCGTGGCGAGAGCCTCATCCCAGGTGATGTGTTCGAACTTGCCCTCGCCCTTCTTGCCAACGCGCTTCAGGGGATGAAGGATCCGATCGGGCGAATAGACGCGGTCAAGGTACTGATTGACCTTCGCGCAAAGAAACCCCTGGGTGAACGAATGGGTCGGGTCGCCGCCGATCTTGATCGCCTTGCCGTCTTCGACCTGAACGGTCGCGACGCAGGTGTCCGGGCAGTCATGAGGACAAACGACCTTGTGGGTAGTGATCATGAGACGAGCCAAGGATAACCAGAGTTAGGCTGATGGCATGAACCTGAAGCGCCGCCTGCTCACCACCGGCCTCGCCGGCCTTGTCGCGTTTGTCGCACTGCGCTTTGACCAGAATCAGAAGGAGATCGCCTTGGCCGCCGATGCCTCATTTGATCTGCAAGGACACCGCGGCACCCGCGGTCTTCGCCCCGAGAACACGCTCGCCGCCTTCGCCCAAGCGCTGACCCTGGGCGTCTCGACCCTGGAACTCGATACCGCGCTCACCAAGGACGGGATCCTGGTGGTGACTCACGACTCCGAACTCAATCCCGACATCACCCGCGACGCCAAGGGTGAGTGGCTGACCGCGACCGGCCCCTCGATGTTTTCCATGACCTACGCGGAGATCCTTCGCTACGACGTTGGGCGCGTCAAGCCCGGCACGCCGTACGCCCTGCGTTTTAAGGATCAGGTGGCCGTCGATGGTCAGCGCATTCCGAAGCTCAGCGACGTTTTTGCTCTGGTGAAGAAGTCGGGCAACACCACGGTTCGCTTCAACATCGAAACGAAGCTCGATCCGCGCACCCCAAACGCCACGCCCAAGTCGCAGGCCTTCGCGGAGGCGGTCATCAAGGAAATCCGAAAGGCCGGAATGGAGAAGCGCTCGACCATCCAGTCGTTCGACTGGAGCACGCTCAATGTGGTCAAGAAGATGGCGCCCGAGATCCCCACCGTGTGTCTCACCACTCAACAGGGAAGCGACGACAATATCGGCGTCGGTAAGCCGGGGCCTTCCGCCTGGCTTGGGGGTCTCGACGTCGATGATTTCTCCGGTTCGGTTCCGAAGGTCGTGAAGGCCGCGGGCGGCGCCGTCTGGTCTCCGAACTTCACTGACGTGAATGAGGCCCTCGTCAAGGAGGCGCATGGCCTTGGGCTGCTGGTCATTCCCTGGACCGCGAATAATCCTGCCGACATGGCGCGACTGATCGACATGGGAGTTGACGGCCTGATCAGCGACCGCCCGGACGTGCTGCGCACCGTACTCGCAGACAAGGGGCGCACCCTGCCGAAACCAACCCCCGTCCAACCGTAACGGATTCGGAAGCGGCAGGCGTTTTGGAACGTTCCACGGCGCCTCTGCCGTCGCCTATGATCGACGGACATGAGTGACACGTCCCTTACCGTCATTGGAGCCGGCGCCGTAGGTCTTGCGGTCGCGGCTCGTCTCGCCGACCGCTTCCCCGACCTGATCCTTCTCGAGCGCCGTGACCACCACGGCACCGAGACCTCCAGCCGCAACAGCGAGGTCATCCATGCCGGGATGTACTACGCGCCGGGTTCGCTCAAAGCGCGCCTGTGCGTAGAAGGCAACAAGCTCCTCTACGAATATTGCGCCAAGCACGACGTTCCGCATGTGCGCTCTACCAAGATCATCGTGGCCATGATTCCTGAGGAGGTTGCCCACCTCGAGAAGATCATGGTGACCGGTGGCCTGAACGGGGTCGAGATGGAGATGATCACCGGCGCGCGCTCCCAGGAACTGGAGCCTTATGTGCCCGCGATCGCCGCCATCTTCTCTCCGACCACCGGCGTCATAAGTGCGCACGGTCTGATGGATTCGCTTCTTCATGAAGTGAAAATGAAGGGGGCCACCTTTCAGTCGAGCGCCGAGGTGGTCGGGCTCGAAAAGCAGAACGGCGAGTACAAGGTTTCCATCAACACGCCGAGTGGCGTCGAGAGCTTCACCAGTGAGCGCGTGATCAACGCGGCGGGTCTCGAATGCGACACGGTCGCAGCACTCGTCGGCATCGACATCGACAAGGCCGGCTATCGCCTGCACTACTGCAAAGGCAGCTACTTTTCGGTTTCCGCTTCCAAGTCGAAGATGGTCAGCCGTCTCGTCTACCCCGTTCCCACCGCGGTCAGCCTAGGCGTGCATGCGTTGGTCGACGTCGCTGGACGCGTGCGCTTCGGCCCGGACGCCGAATTCACGGGTTCGCGCGAACTCGACTATCGCGTCGCGGCGGACAAGCGGGCGGCGTTTGCGAAAGGCGTGAGGCGTCTGGTGCCGAGCCTGACCGAAGAGGACTTGTCCCCCGACATCAGCGGGATCCGCCCCAAGGTTCAAGCGCCCGGCGAGTCCGCGAAGGACTTCATCATTCGTGATGAAACAGATCGTGGCTATGCCGGCTTGATCAACCTTATCGGTATCGAGTCGCCCGGGCTGACATCCTGTTTGGCTATCGCGCGTTACGTCGAGGCCATGCTTTAGCTCGGGTTCAGGGCGTGCGCGCCCGGTTCAGCGGTGTTAGGAACCTAGCTCTAAGATCAGGCGTATGCGTGCCCCCGCGTCTGCCGTCGTCCTTGGTCTGTGTCTGCTGAGCCAGCAAGGGCAAGCTCAGGTGACTCAGACCGCTCCCGGCCAGCGTCCTCGGCCCGAGCGCACGAGCGACTCGGACTACGGCCCCCCAAGACTTGTCGAGATCGAGTCTCTCGTGCTTTTCGAGGGATATCAGGGACAGCACATCCTGACGGAAGGGGAAGTCGAAGAGATCACGCCTGGCCGTTACTGGGGCTTACGCGCTGCCGGGTCGGAGCTCCTCTTGATTCCCAGTCACGAGTTCAACGCCTCGGACTTCGATCGAGCGGTCGGGCGACGGGTACAGGTGCGCGGCATTGCTCGCAAGATTCGTCCCAAGGAGTACGTGGACGGCCCGGGCGGCCGCAAGGTAGACCGAGATCTGCTCGATGATCCGAGCCTGCCCGTTCTGCCGGAGCCGAGTGAAATTCGTCCACGCATGAGCGTGACGGTCTTCGCGTTGAAGGATCGCACGTATGACAGCGCTCCGAAGAACGAGCCGCGCTCGGGCGGACTCGCCCGACAGATCCTCGACGATCCCGGGTCCTACCTTGGCAAGAAGGCGCGCGTCTACGGTCAGTTCAGAGGACGGAATCTCTTTGGAGACCTTCCCGAGGGGAGCGCGCGTACGCCGGATGATTGGGTGCTGAAGGACGGTGACACCGCGATGTGGGTGACCGGGAAGGAAGCGAAAGGCAAGGGCTGGAAGCTCGATCCTGCCTACAAGGGTGACACCAAGAATTGGCTCGAAGTGGCAGGTAAGCCCGAGGTCTCGAACGGTGTCGTCTATCTCAAGGCGTCCGACGTCGTGATGGCGAAAGCGCCCGCGTCCGGGACTTCGGCCTCGCCCTCGCCCAAACCGTAGCGTCTTCCTCCATGCCCTCCCGCCCGGGGTCGCTGTCGTTTACGACGCTTTACGAGAGCCCGTTGGTTCGCGTCGAGGACTACGTGTGCAGCTTTGGCAAGGGTGGCCCAAGCGCGGAAGAGCAGTACGCAAGCAACACCATCGTGCTGATGCGTCATGGCGTTTTCTGCAAGCACTTCGGCGCCCGCTCCGTCACTGCCGACGTGAACCAGGCGACGTTCTTCTCGAAAGGTTCGACCGTTCGCGTCAGTCATCCTGCGGACTGCGGCGATCGCGGGACCGTCTTCACGGTGACGCCCCGCGTGCTTAACGACATCGTGCGTGAGCTTGATCCTTCCGTCGATGATCGTCCGGATCAGCCCTTTCCCTTCGTGACCGGACCTTGCGACGCCGGCACCTTCTGGCGTCATCGAGAACTGGTTCAGCGTCTCGCGGCCCAGGAGGTTCAGCCGCTGGAACCGTTATGGGCGGATGTCACCGCCCTTCAGCTGAGCGCCGATGTTCTCGAGGCGGCCTTCGTGCAGGCCGGACTCAAGCGGAAGAAGCGACGCGCTTCCACCGAGCACGAGCACATCGAGAGGACCGAGGAAGCCAAGCGCTATCTCGCGAGTTCGATGCACGAGCGCATCACACTCGACGACGTAGCCCGCGCGGTCCACACCTCTCCCTTTCACTTCACCCGGATTTTCCAGCAGCGCGCAGGAGTGCCGGTTCATCGTTACCTCACTCAGCTGCGTCTGCGTGCGTCGCTGGAACGGCTCACGGATGGCGCCGAGGATCTGACAACCGTGGCACTCGACCTCGGCTTCTCCAGCCATTCCCATTTCGCCGATGCGTTCCGCAAGGAGTTCGGCCGAACACCTTCCGACGTTCGTCGCTCAGCCACCGCGCGTAGCGTTCGTGAAATGAGCAAGATTCCGGAAGTCTGAGTTTCCGCGCGTCGCTACCATTCCTTCATCGCGACAGACGCGCCCGTCATGGGGACGAGGCGGCCTGCGGCGACTGAAGGAGAAGTCATGAACGCACCAAAATGCCCGGTCTGCGACTGGGAGATCAAAGACGGCGGAATCAAGGTCAAGGTAGCAGGCAAGGAACTCACAGTGTGCTGTGACGACTGCGCCAAGGCCGCCGCGGCTAGCCCCGAGAAGTACGCGGCCGCTGCGCAGTAGGACTTTGCTCCCGTCACAACGACGCAGGCCGGAAGTGGCGGCCCGCCCTGCGTCCCTTTTCAGCTGAAACCAGTGACAGGATGCGGAGCGTACGGTTCTTCGAGTCTCGCGATCTCTTCCGGTGTCAGCTTGAGGGACAGGGCCGCCACCGCGTCATCGAGATGATGGGGCTTGGTGGCGCCGACGATCGGTGAAGCGGTCGGCGATTTCTGCAGAACCCAGGCGAGTGCAACATGCGCGCGCGCCACTCCGCGAGCCGTCGCGACCTCACCCACGCGTTGGACCACACGACGATCCGCATCCTCTGTGCCCAGGTAGAGCGACTTACCGTAGGCGTCCGACTGAACGCGCTCGGTCTGGGTGTCCCAATCACGGGCCAGACGTCCCCGGGCCAGCGGGCTCCAGGGAAGCAGGCTGATTCCTTCGGTCTGGCACAAAGGAATCATTTCCCGCTCTTCTTCGCGATAGAGAAGATTCAGGTAGTTCTGCATGCTGATGAAGCGTGTCCAGCCTCGTCGATCGGCGATATGCAGGGCCTTCGCGAACTGCCACGCGAACATCGAGGACGCGCCGAGATAGCGCGTCTTGCCCGCCTTCACCAGGTCGTGGAGCGCTTCGAGGGTTTCCTCAATCGGTGTGCCGTGGTCCCAGCGGTGGATCTGATACAGGTCCACGTAGTCGACGCCCAGGCGCTTCAGGCTGGCGTCCATCTCCGACAGGATGGCCTTGCGCGAAAGACCCGCGCCATTCGGCCCCGGGCGCATCCGCTGATGAACCTTCGTGGCGATCACGACCTCGTCTCGCTTCGCGTGCTTCTTCAGAGCGCGACCGACGATTTCTTCGCTCGTGCCGTCCGAGTAGACGTTCGCGGTATCGAAGAAGTTGATGCCCAGGTCCAACGCCTGCTTGATAAAAGGCTGCGTCCGCTCTTCGTCCAGCGTCCAGGGATGCGTGCCTCGTTCTGGAACACCGTAGCTCATGCACCCGAGGCAGATGCGCGAGACCTCCAGACCGCTCTTGCCCAGTTTCACGTAGTCCATGAAGAAACTTTCTCACGAGCAGACGACCGACCCTCGCTTAGACTTCATGCGAACCGTCTAAGGAGAACCAGCATGGCGATGATTGAAGAAGGCAAGAAGGCCCCCGCGTTCACGATGGAGTCGTCGGAAGGCGGCAAAGTGAGCCTCAAGGACATGAAGGGCAAGATCGTCGTGCTGTACTTCTATCCGAAGGACGACACGCCGGGCTGCACCAAGGAAGCTTGCGACTTTCGAGACAGCCAGGCCGCTATCAAGAAGGCCGGCGCGATGGTCTTTGGGGTGAGCGGCGACTCGCTGGAGTCCCACGACAAGTTCAAGAAGAAGTACAAGCTGAACTTTCCGCTGCTTTCAGACGAAGGCAACGCGCTTGCCACGAAGTTCGGCGCCTATGGAGAAAAAGTTCTCTACGGCCGCAAGTTCATGGGCATCATTCGCTCGACCTTCGTCATCGATGGCGATGGCGTGGTCCGAAAGGTCTTTGGCCGCGTGCGCGTTGACGGCCACGCCGCGAAGGTGCTCGAAGCGATCGAGAAGATCAAAGCCGCCGCTTAAATCCCATCAGCCTTGCAGCTGATAGATCTGAATCAGATTGCCGCAGGTGTCCGAGAACACGGCAATTTTGAGGGGACCGGCGTCCATTGGTTCCTGGGTGAAAACCACGCCCTGACCCCTCAGGCGTTTGAATTCCAGGGTGAGGTCTGAGACTTCAAACGCGGTGATCGGGATGTTCTGTTTGAACATCGCTTCCTGGAATGTTTTCCCGGCGGGATTCGCGTTTGGTTCAAGTGAGATGGCCGCCCCTTGAGGCTCTTCCGGTGACGTCACCGTGATCCAGCGGTATTCGCCCATCGGAATCTCCAGCTGCTTCACGAAGCCGAGAACCTCCGTATAGAACTTGAGCGCACGCGTCTGGTCTTCGACCAGGACCGAGTTGAGTTTGATTTTCATGAGTTTCCTTGCCGGCAGGGAAGCGCCTTGCTTCGAGTGCGAAGTCTGGCGGCGGAGGGGGCTTTCGCGCTTCTCGAAAATTGCGGACTTTCGGGACCGATCGTCTTCGTCATCGACATGAGGGTCAGGCAGCCTGGGGTCATGGACGCGGGCAGAGCGTCTGGCGACGTCATCTCCATGCGTACCGCGCGCCGAAAGACGCTGGGCGCGACTCCCACACGTCGCGCGAAGAGATCGCTGAAGCTGCCCAGGCTGGTGAATCCGACGTCGAAGCAAACCTCGGTCACGTCATCGTTTCCGAGTGCGAGCAGTTCTTTCGCCCGCTCCATCCGCGCGCGCGTTCGCAGTTGATGCGGCGTTTCACCGAAGAGCGCCGTAAACATGCGGATGAAATGGAAGGGCGACAGCGCGGCTTCCCTCGCGACGTCCTTGATGGAAGGCGCCGGCTCTATTGCATCGCGCAAGCGATCGCGTGAGGCGCAAAGCTTCTGGAAGGTTTCTGGGCGGATGACAGGCACGGTGTTCAGATCAAAGGTAGCTCAGCCACCAGTCGGTCTGACGTTCCTTCACGCCCGCAAACCAGCGGCACAATGGATAGGACAGAGCGAGAACGGTCAACCAGACCGCGTAGACCGCGCCGAGGCTCAAACCAAATCCTGCGGGATACGTGTCCGCCGCACCTCCCATGGAGGGCATGGGTCCGAGGAGGAACGCCACGTCACCGTAGAGAGCGAAGGCGAGCGGGAACCACAGAAGGTGCGCCAGCAGGAAGTGCAGCAGGAAGAAAAACAGCGGTACCCGGCCGATGATGACGAGAGGGTGATTCCGCGGCAGATCGCGATGATCAAACCATGCGAGCAGGAGCAGGGCCGGGCCCAGCGTCATCAGGAGGAAGAGAAGTGACGGCGGATATTTCTGCGTCCGGAGGAACGACATCAAGACGGTTCCGGGGATGGAGTCGGACCACGGCCGCGGATCGCCGTACACGTTGAGCCCGCGAAGGATGAAGAAGAGCGAAGTCATTCCAATCCCGAGACGAATCAGCCAGCGCCGCCGCGTCTCCGCGTCCGCGCGCAGCAGTCCGCCCGCGCAATAGCCCGCGGACATGACCGCGATCCAGGGAATCAGCGGGTAAGCGACGAGCCATACCGTCTTCCCGGCCATGATGACGCCCGGTTCGTGAAGGATTGTCCACAACGGCGCCCACTCTCCGAACTGGGGAGATGGCACGCCATCGAACAGATTGTGCGCCGCGATGGTCGCGAGGCTCAGGACGCCCAGCACCCGCGTCGGCAGATGAACTAGAAATCCCAGGGCGACCATCGACGCGCCGAGCGCCCACAGGACAGTGAGCATCCAGGGCGAAGACCGAAGGCTGAAGAAGAACGAGAAACGAAGGATGGTGAGCTCCAGGAAGATGAGCCACAGGCCGCGCGAGATCAGATAGCGCGACAGGTCGGCCTTGGTCCGCCCCGGTCGGCCCGCCCACAAAAAGGCGCCGATGCCGGTAGTGAACATGAAGACGGGCGCGCAGATATGTGTGATCCACCGCGTGAAGAAAAGGGGAGCCGTGGTCTTGGTCAAGTCGTCCGGTTGGAAAGACATCGCACCCACGTGGAAGAAGTCGCGCACGTGATCAAGCGCCATGATGACCATGACCAGTCCGCGAAGCGCGTCGATGGAGGTGAGACGGGACCTGTTCGCGGGCATGTTGTCCGACTCTATTGCGTCAGCCGTGGAAGATCTCGGTGAAGTCACGCATCCCCAGCGCGTCCTGCGCGTAGGTGAACGTCCCCTGTTCCTTCATCTCCCGCGCGGCTCGTAGGAACGCACTCAGTGCGGTCCGGGAGAGTGAACTGCCGACGCTGACCCGCCGGACTCCGAGGGCGGAGAGTTCAGCCAAAGTCATCTGCACTCCTTTCAATCCCATAACAACATTCACCGGTCGGTCCACCGATGCGACGACAGTCGCGATCTCCTCGCGGGTGGTCAGGCCGGGTGCGTAGAGAACGTCGGCGCCGGCCTCTTGATAAGCCTGAAGGCGCTTGATGGTGTCGGCGAGGTCCGCTCGTCCCACGAGATAGTTTTCGCAGCGGGCGGTCAGCATGAAGGGGAAGGGAAGCTTGCGCACCATCTCTACCGCGGCTCGCACGCGTTCCACCGAGAGAGCCTTCTCGTAGATCGGGTCATCCGGACGGGCCGTCGCGTCCTCTATGGACCCTCCGACGATTCCGGTCCCGCCCGCCCGCCTGAACGTCTCCGCGACGGCTTCCGGTGAATCGCCGAACCCGTTCTCAAGGTCGGCGCTCACGGGGAGATCGGTGGCCGCCGTGAGGGCCTTGACGTGAGCGAGCATCTCGTCGCGCTGAACCGTGTTGTCGGCCTGGCCCACGGAGAAGGCATAGCCCGCGCTGGTCGTGGCCAGAGCTTCAAAGCCCAGATGGGCCAGGAGCCTTGCCGTGCCTATGTCCCACGGGTTCGGGATGATGAAGGCTTCTCGTCGTTCGTGAAGCGCGCGGAAGGTCTGGGCCTTTCGCGCAAGTGTCGTCGACTCGGCGCCCGACATTTCAGGCGGCCTCAAACGCGGTTGGGATTCCCATGGTGCCGTCCACGACTTCCACGAAGTTCCGCTCCTCGCGCAGAATGAGTCGCTTGGATTGCGCCATGGCGAAATTGGCTTGGCCTTCGGGATCGGTCTTCAATCGCATTCGATACGCCTCGTAAGCAGCCAGGCTTTCGAAGGCGATCAGGCCCCAGGCGACGTCGTTGGTTCCTTCGTGAGGCAGGAAGTAGCCGACCAGATGGCCTCCGCAGCGGGGGATGATCCGCCCCCAGTTCTCCGCGTAGGCGCGGAACGCTTCCTTCTGGAAGGGATCGATCCGGTATCGGATGACGCAGGTGATCTTCATTGGCTCAGTCTTGCAGAGTGCGGGCATCCACGCTTCGTTTAACATCAAAGTGTGGATGTCAAAGCACCTCGCGACCCGGATGTGACGGTTTCCAGGATTGCCTCGGCCATTGGCGAGCCGGCACGGGCTCGCATGTTGTTCTGCCTGCTCGACGGGCACGCCCGCACCAGCACTGAACTGGCCGTGGTTGCCGAAGTCAGTCCTTCCACCGCGAGCGTTCACCTGAATCGACTGCGTGCAGAGCGGCTGATCACGGTGGTGGTCCAAGGCAAGCATCGTTACTACAGCCTCGAAGGACCAAACGTGGCGCGCGCGCTCGAAGCTTTGAGCATTCTCGCCGGCGGGGCCGATCGCCCTTTTGTCCCAAACACGCCGGAAGGTCTGCGCGTCGCGCGCACCTGCTACGACCACATGGCGGGCACGCTGGGCGTGGCGCTTCACGATCGCTTCAATGCGCTGAAGTGG
>JBDTQB010000090.1:0-14831 GCA_039932395.1 Vicinamibacteria bacterium
CCCGAGAACACGGCGGCCACCATGGACCGGATCGAGCGTCTGGAAAAAGATCTGCCCGCGACGATGACCTTGCCCGAACTGGCGCTTCGTTTCGTGATCTCCAACTCGGACGTCACCACGGTCATTCCGGGAATGCGCCGACGTCAGACCGTTCAGGGGAACGTGTCCGCGGAAGCTGCAGGCGCCCTCGATCCCGCGTTGATGACCACGCTGCGCGGTCATCGTTGGGACCGGAAGCCCTCCAAGAAAGCCGACTGAACGGGTCACCCTGTGGGAGTGCACACGATGCTTTTCGTACCGCGACGAAGGACGACGTTTCTTTTCCTGCTGCACTCCAGCGCCCTTTTGGCGGGGTGCGGTGGCGGAAAGAGCGCCGGGCCAACCGCTCCCACCGTCGCGACGGCCCCCGCTGTCCCCACCGCGCTGTCGGTCGTGTCGGCTGAAACCGGAGTCGGCATCTCGGGAGCGGCCTCGGTCATCGCCGGGCAGAGTGGGCGAACCGATGCGCAGGGCCAGGTCGCGGTGCCCGGAGGGGCGGGCGCTGGAGTCTTTGTCGACCTGATCGCACCTGGTTTTCTTGATCGACAGACAAACCTGCGCGCGGGCGGCTCGTCCGCGCGTTTGTCGTTGTGGCCCCGCACGTCGGGGACGGGGCTCGATGAAAACTTCACCGCCGTCCTCGTTTACACGTCCACCGCCGACGGCTCCACGATCGGCGCTCTTCCGTTGCGGCGGCACCGGGCTGGAATCACGATGGTCTCGATTGTTCTGGCCGATTCCCTGCTCGCCGACCCCGCCGCGATGGCGAACCACCAGTTCGCCGCGGATGTCCTCACAGCGGCGGTGGCGGGCAAGGTTGCGTATCGCGTGACTCCGCAGGCCGCGGCAGGATCGACCATCGTCAATGTCTCTTACGAACCGGGGAATGCGGGCTGCGACGATCGAACGCGCGCGTTCACGACCATCCGGCTTTCGGGCGGCGAAATCACCAGCGGGACCATCGTCTATTGCGTGCCCGACGCGCCGCGTTCACCCACCGTGATCCACGAGCTGGGACATACCTTCGGCCTTCTTCATTCTCCCAACCGCACGGACTTGATGTACTCGACCTTCGTCTCCGACCGGAGTGATGTCCTGACCCCGCGCGAGACGCTGGCCATGCGGCTGATGCTTGAGCGATCCGGGGGCACGCGCTTTCCCGACAACGACCGCGACACCTCCGGGGTCACGTCGTCGGAAGCGAACGGCGTTCAAACCATCCGCTGCCGCTGAGCGGCACCCATGCCAGGACTTGACGGGCCCTCGCGGCCCGAGTTAACCTTTTGGTTAAACTAAATGGTTAGTCAACGCTCCGCCCCGGTCGATCCGCCGGGAAGCAAGGCCGCGATCCTCGACGCCGCCACCGACGTCTTCATGCACGAAGGCTTCAGCGGGGCTCGGGTGGACGAGATTGCACGTCGCGCGCGCGCCAACAAGGCGATGATCTATTACCACTTCGGCTCCAAGCAGGGGTTGTACAAGGCGACTCTGCTGAAGCTCTTCGGCGACGTGCTCGTCGAAATCGCCCGACTGAAGGCAAGCGAGGCTGAGCCCCTCGCCAAGCTTCGCGCGCTCTATACGCGCATCGCCCACCACTTCACCGACACCCCGGCACTCCCCCACATCATGCTGCGCGAACTGCTGGCGGGCGGCAAAGCCATGGACGCCGAGGCGGCGCGCACGCTGGGCGTCATCGTGGACTTCGTTTCCCAGACCGTCACGGAGGGCGTGAAGGCCGGCAAGTTTCGCAAGGTCCATCCGCTGCTCCTTCACAAGACCATGCTCGGCCCGCTGATGATGCATTTCGCGGGGGCCTCGTTCCGCGAACGGGTCTTCCCCAAAGGTCTGCCGGGGGGGCAGCCTGCCGGCAACGAGGAAATGCTCAACCATCTGCTCGAGGTGCTCGACCGCGCCCTCGCTCCCGAAGTTCTGGGAAACAAGATTCAGAAAAGCCGTGAGAGGAAAACCAAATGAAACGCTCGTTGCCCCTGTTGATGCTCGCCTCGCTGGCGACCGTTTTCTGTCGCGTTCAGGAAAAGTCCACCGACATCGTAGCGTCAGGACATGTGGAGGCGACCGATGTCCACATCGCGGCGAAAGTCGGCGGCCGCCTGCTGGAAGCGCCCTTGAAGGAAGGCGACATGGTGAAAACCGGCGACTTGATCGCCCGCCTGCGCACCACGGACGCGGAACTCGCGGTCAACCAGGCCAAGGCCGATCGGGCTCAAGCAACCGCAGACCTCAAACTGCGTCTGGCTGGTTCACGAAAGGAAGACGTCGCCGAAATGGAAGCGCAGATCCGCGGCACGGAGGCCGACATCGCAGGCGCGCAACTCGACTTCGACCGGATGCAGGCACTGCTGGAACGCGGCTCTGGAACCACCAAGGCGCGTGACGACGCGAAGACACGACGCGGCGTGCTCGAAGCGAAGCTGGGCGCGCAGAAGCAATCGCTCGCGCGGCTTCGTTCCGGGTCGCGTCCAGAAGAGATCGAAAGCGCGCGGGCACGCGTGGGATCGATCGACGCCCGCATCGAGCAGATCGAACAGCAGATCACCGATGCCGCGCTGGTCAGTCCGGTGGATGGCGTGGTGACCTCGCGCATCGCGGAGCCCGGTGAGGAGCTTCAGGCCGGATCGCCGATCTGTGTGATCACCAAGCTCGCCGACGCGTGGCTCACCGTTTACGTGACCGATGTCGATCTCGCGCGCATCCGCATCGGCCAGGAAGCCACGGTAAAAACCGATGGCGGTCAGACGCGGAAGGGCAAGCTGACGTACATCGCGTCGAAGGCGGAGTTCACTCCCAAGAATGTTCAGACGCGCGACGAGCGCGTGAAGCTCGTCTTCCGCGTGAAGATCGGCCTGGACAACGCGGACGGCTTCTTCAAACCCGGCATGCCCGCGGAAGCGACCTTCGTGCCGGTGGCTCCGGCCGCTCAATGAGGCCCGATTCAACCGCACCGGTCGTCGAGGTTAAAGGCCTCGTCCGAAAGTACGGCGACCTGGTGGCCGCGAGCGATGTGTCCTTCACCGTCAACAAGGGCGAGATGTTCGGCCTCATCGGTCCAGACGGCGCCGGCAAGACCACCACGCTGCGCGTGATCCTCGGACTGCTCAGGCCTCATGGCGGCGAGGTGCGGACCTGCAGTCTCGATCCGTGGAACGAGAAGGACGAGTTGTCGAAGCGCATCGGCTATCTCTCGCAGAAGTTCTCGCTCTACGGCGATCTCACGGTCGACGAGAACGTCGCCTTCTTCGCGGACATTCACGGCGTGCGCAATTCGAAAGCGCGCGGCGAAGAACTGCTTGAGATGCTTCGCATGACGCCCTTCCGCACACGTTTGGCGGATCGCCTCTCCGGGGGCATGAAGCAGAAGCTGGCCCTCGCCTGCACTTTGATCCACACGCCGCAGTTGCTGGTGCTCGACGAGCCGACAACCGGCGTCGATCCGGTTTCGCGCCGCGACTTCTGGAAGATCCTCGCCGGGCTTCAGCGCGACGGTCTGACTCTTCTCGTCACCACTCCCTATCTCGACGAGGCAGAGCGCTGTCAGCGGGTCGCTCTGATGGATCGTTCCCGCATTCTCAACGTCAGCACGCCGGACGAGGTGCGCGCCCACGCCGACGGCGCGATGGTCGAGATCCTCGCTCATCCCAAGCGCCAGGCCATGGAGATCATCCGCGCGAATGCGGAGGTGCGGGATGTGGAAGCGTTCGGCGAACGCGTTCATGTGACCCTGCCCAATCTCGACGCCTCTTTAGCCGCCGCGTGGACCGGTCAGATGGCGAACGAACTCCGCGGCCACGGTGTGGAGGTTCTCTCCGCCCGGCCCATCCCCCATTCCCTCGAAGACGTATTCATTGCCCGCATCCAGGCGATCGACGCCGCTGCGGCCCAGACTGGAGGCGCTCATTGAAACGCCTGTTCCTGATTTCATGGTTCGCTGCTGCGGCGGTGCTGCCCGCATCGGCGCAAACCACCCCGGTTCGTCTCACGCTCGATGACGCGGTTTCGCGCGCCCGCGTTGCCTCGGCGCGTCTCACCTCCCTGAATGCCGCGACCCGCGCGGCATCCGCGGGCGTCCGCGGCGCGCAGGCCGCTCGTCTGCCGGAGCTCGATCTGTCCGCTTCGTACACCCGCAACTCCAACGTGCCCGAGCTGATCATCGCGTTTCCCGGATCCGACCCGCGCACGATCTTCCCGAACCTTCCCAACAACTGGCGGACCCACGCGGGAGCGACGCTTCCGCTCTACACCGGCGGGCGCGTTCAGAATCAGATTGTCGCCGCGACCGAGACCGAGAAGGCAACGACTTCCGACCGCGCGGCCGCGGAGAACGATCTCGTGCTGGAAACTCAGGTGGCGTACATCAACGTTCTCTTCGCGAAGGACAACGCGCGCGTCCTCGGCGAAGCCGTCACGTCCTACGACGGCCACGTGAAGGAAGCGAACGATCGAAAGGATCTGGGCCTGGTCGCGAGCAACGAGGTCCTCTCTGTGACGGTGGAACGTGAGCGCGCCGAGCTGGGCCGCGTGCAGGCGGAGAACGCCGCGGCGATCGCGACCGCGAACCTGCTGCGTCTCGTCGGGCTCCCCGCCGGAACCGTGCTCGAACTTGATCCGCCCGTGCTGACGGCGGCGACGCCGGGCGAAACCGACGCCCTTGTGACCCGTGCGCTGGCCGCGCGACCCGAACTTGAAGGACTGCGCGCGCGCTCCCGCGCTCTCGATGCATCCGTGAAAGTCGCGCAGTCAGCGTCCCGTCCTCAGGCCGGACTGCAGGCTGGATACGACTACGCGAATCCGAATCCGCGCATCCTTCCCCTGACCAGCAGTTGGAAGGACTCATGGAGCGTCGGGGTGAGCGTCAACTGGAAAGTGTTCGATGGCGGTCGCGCCGACGCTTCGGCGGCGCAGGCTCAGGCGCAGGCCGATTCCGTCCGCGCTCAGCTGGCCGATCTCGAAAGCCGGATCCGATTTGACGTGGCCACGCGTCAGCTCGAACTCCAGACCGCACTCGCCGGCAAGGCGGTGGCGCAACGCGGCATCGAAGCAGCACGCGACGGCGTGCGCGTCTCGCGAGACCGCTACAAAGAGGGCGTGCTCACATCCACGGAGTTGCTCGACGCCGAAACGCGCCTGCTTCGCGCCGAACTCGACGCGACCCAGAACGACGCGCAGATCCAGATCGCGAACGCGAACCTCGCCCGCGCGGTGGGCCGCTGATTCCCGTGACCTCCATGGCTGATCCGGACAAAGCTCAAGGGCCCGCGGTCATCGAGATCGACCATCTCGTGAAGCGCTTCGGCGCCTTCACTTCGGTGGACGATCTGTCGCTGACGGTGCGCAAGGGCGAAGTCTTCGGCCTCCTTGGATCAAACGGAGCCGGCAAGACCACCGCGATCCGCATGCTCTGCGGATTGCTCGCCCCGACTTCCGGCCACGCCCGCGTGCTCGGAATCGATGTCGCGAAAGACCCCGAAGCGCTCAAGCATCAGATCGGCTACATGACCCAGCGGTTCAGTCTGTATGACGACCTGACCGTCATTCAGAACCTGCGCTTCTTCGGCGGCGTCTACGGTCTGTCCGGCGCGAAGATGCGCGAGCGCGAGGCCTGGGCCATCGGCATCGCGGGCCTCGAAGGGAAAGAGAACCTCATCACGAGTTCCCTTCCCGGCGGATGGAAGCAGCGTCTGGCGCTCGCCTGCGCAGTGCTGCACGGGCCGCGCGTGGTCTTTCTCGATGAGCCGACCGGCGGCGTGGATCCGATTTCCCGTCGTCGCTTCTGGATGCTGATCGACCAGATGGCGAGCGAAGGCATCACCCTGATCGTTACCACTCACTATCTGGACGAGGCGGAGCGCTGTGATCGCATCGCCCTCATGCACGCGGGCCGGCTGGTCGCGATGGGCTCGGTGGCTCAGCTGAAGGAAGTGTTCGCCGGTCGTGTGATGCTCGAAGTCGCCTGCGCGCGTCCCTTGGATGCGCAGCTGGCCCTCGAGAAAGAGCCCGGCATTCTTGAAGCGTCGGTCTTCGGCACGCGCCTTCACGTCGTCGTCATGGACGAAGCGGAGGGACGCACAGCCGTGTCTGAAGCCCTGGCACGCGGCAACTTCGGATCGGTGTCGATCGAACGCATCGTGCCGTCCCTTGAAGACGTGTTCATCCACTGCATCGAAGCGGAAGAGGCAGCGCGGGCAGCAAGAGGTGCCGTCGCTTGAACCTTCGCAAGATCTGGGCGATGGCCAAGAAGGAGGCGCTGCAGGCGTCGCGTGATCCCCTGAGCCTCGCCATGCTGCTCGGCCTGCCCACGATGATGCTGTTGATGTACGGCTACGCCATCAACTTCGACGTCCGCCATGTGCGGCTCGCCGTTCGCGATCTCGACAAGTCGGAAGAGTCACGCAGTCTGGTGGCGGCGTTCGTGAACTCGTCGTACTTCGATCAGGTCGCTGACGTCGAAGCGGGCGAAGACATGGACCTCATCACGGAGCGCCGCGTGGCCAAGGCCGTGCTCGCGATTCCCGAAGGGTTCTCGCGCACGCTGTCGCAGGGCAAGAACGCTCAAGTCCAGCTTCTGCTGGATGGCGCCGACGCCAACACCGCCACCACCGTGCTCGGCTATGCCACGGCGCTCGCCGCCGATACGAACCTTCGACGATTCTCCGAGCGCACCGGCGTAGAGGTCGTTCCTATCGGCTACGAACCGCGCGTGTTCTACAACCCCGAACTGCGCACCACCCAGTTCCTTGTCCCCGGCCTGATGGGATTCATCCTGATGCTCACCGCCGTCGTCTCCACCGCCCTGTCCGTCGTGCGAGAGAAGGAACGCGGCACAATGGAACAGTTGCGCGTCACATCTCTGACCGCGGGCGAACTCCTCGTCGGCAAGACCCTTCCTTACCTTGCGATCTCTCTCATGGCGACCGTCATCATCCTGACCGCTGCCAATGTTCTCTTCGGCGTGGTGATCCGCGGTTCCTATCTCGACCTCTTCATCGCGACCTTGATCTACCTGATCGGCGCGCTCGGTTGGGGCCTCTTCGTTTCAAGCGTGGCGGAAACCCAGGCGCTGGCCTTCCAAATCGGCATGGTCTCCTCGATGCTGCCGGCGATCTTCCTGTCGGGCTTCATCTTCCCCATCCGCTCGATGCCCGTGGCGATCCAGGTCCTCACCCACGCGGTGCCCGCACGCTATTTCCTGGTGATCGTGCGCGGCATCATCTTGAAGGGCGCGGGGCTTGGGCCTTACTGGCAAGACCTGGCGTTCCTGGTTCTTTACGCCTCGGTGGTTCTGATGATGGCGTACACGCGGCTTCGGCGGCGGGAAGGCTGACCTCATGGGCGCGCTTCTTCAGGTCATCCTCAAAGAGTTCCTGCAACTGCGGCAGGACCGCAAGATGATCCCCGCTCTGATCATCGGTCCGCTGGTGCAGCTCATAGCCCTCGGCTACGCCGCCAATCTCGACGTCACGAACGTCCCCCTGCTGCTCGTGAATCGCGATCAATCCGTGGAAAGTCGCTCGCTGATCGAGCGCTTCACTGCTTCGGGCTACTTCGAAATCAAGGGCGCGGTCCCAACCGCCGAACAGGCGGAGCCCTGGCTGGTCGATGGGTCGGCGCAGATCGTCCTCGTGATTCCCGAGGGTTACGGCGTGGATCTTTCCGCAGGCCGGGCACCCAAGGTACAAGTTCTGGTGGACGGCACGGACGCGAACTCCGCGGTGGTTGGACTCGGCTACGCCTCGCGCATCATCGCGGAGATGGGCGGATCGGTTCAGCAGGGCCTGCTGCGTGAGGAGAACCGCAAGCGCGCCGACCTCTCGCGCAAGCTGGGCGTGCCCGTGGCGCGCCCGCCTTCGATGGGGCAGATCGAAATGATCCCACGCATCTTCTACAACCCCGACCTGAAGACACGCTGGTTCTACGTCCCGGCGGTGCTCGCGATGGTGTTGATGCTCGTCACCATGATGCTGCCGTCGATGGCGGTGGTGCGCGAAAAGGAGATCGGCACGCTCGAGCAGATCAGCGTGACCCCGCTTCAGCCGTGGCAGCTCATCATCGGCAAGCTGACCCCCTTCGCGATCATCGGCATGCTCGACACCACGGTCATCGTCATCCTGGCCCAGGTCGTCTTCGGTGTGCCTCTGCGCGGGTCGTTCTTCCTGCTCCTCGGGCTCACCCTGCTCTTCCTGCTCAACACGCTGGGCCTTGGCCTGCTCGCATCCACGCTTGTGAACACGCAACAGCAGGCCATGATGTTCTCGACCTTCGTGTTGATGGTGCCGATGATCTATCTCTCCGGACTCATCTTCCCCATCGAGAACATGCCGATGCTGTTTCAGATCGGAAGCTACGGGATTCCCGTCCGTTACTACGGCATCATCCTGCGCGGCGTCTTCCTCAAAGGCTCAGGGCTGAACGTGCTCTGGCCGGAAGCGCTCACGCTTTTCGGCACGGGGATGTTGTGGCTGACCTTCGCGTCGGCGCGATTCAGAAAGCGTCTGGACTGAGCGACTGCAGCGTTTCTACATGGCCTTTGTCTTCTTCGTCTTGGACGCGTGGCGCTCGACCTTGGCCCTCATGGCCGTAGCAATCATCTCGGCGAGGACAACCTGGTCAACGCCAGCGAGCGAGGAGATGTACATGCAGCCACCCCCCATTTTCGCTTTACCGATCTTCTTCATGAGGTCTTCGTGCCTGGGCGCGGCCTTCATGCCGTAGATCACGATGGTCCGGGCTCGGGGCGAGAACCCGCCGATCGGCCAGTCGAGTTGGTCGCCGTTGGCGTAGGTCATCGTCTCGGAACCGACGCCGACGATCGACGTGCCCCACATAGCCGCCTTGTCCTTCGTCGCCTTCTCGAAGGTGTTGAGCAGGAACTGGCAGGCTTGGTAGCGCTCATCCTTGGCTGCCTTCTTCAGGAACGCCTGCACACTCGCCTTGGTCTTCTTGGTCTTGGGCTCGGGCACGGATGCTCTCCTTCACGCGCGCCAACGGGCGCTTTTCTTGGTGAAACTCAGTTTGCGCTTGGGTCAGGCGTGCTCAAAAGGTCACGATCGTTGCGCGGCCCGAATAGCGCACAGACTTTGTCGTGCCCTCGGTCATCAGCATGACTCGAAACTCGCGGGCCGAGTGATGGCTCACAGCGCCCGGCGACCCCTGCGGCGCAATAGTCAGACGGCGTGCACGGTCGTTCCAGGTCAGGCGCGTCCACGTTCCTTTGCCCTGCAGGTAGGCCTGGCTGATGCCGTCGTCTTCATACAGCGTGAACTCACCGTCGACGCCTGGATACACGCGCAGCGTGGTGGGCTCGCTCACCGGCTCGTCCACATACTGCCGCACGGGATCGACTGGAATGATGGCCCCCGCCCGGACATAGATCGGCATGGTCGCCAGATCAACCGCGCGGGTGACCGTGCGTCCGCCCGAGATGCGTTCACCCGTCCACCAGTCGTACCAATCGCCCGCCGGCAGGTACACCGCGCGAGAGATTGCTCCCTTCTCGAACACCGGTGCGACGAGCAGGTCGCGGCCCCACATGTACTGTGAACCCAATCCGAGCACGCGCGGATCATCGGGATAGTGCAGCCACATGGCGCGCATCAGGGGCATTCCCGCATCACGCGCCTCTCGGACCAGCGTGTACGTGTAAGGCATCAGGGCGTACCGCAGTTCGGCGTAGCGTTTCGCCACCGGCTCGATTTCCTGGTTGTTCAGCTCAGACAACAGCGGGACCCGCTTGTCATCGTCGGCAGTAACCGTGTTGCCGTTACTCGTCTCGCGCGGGCCTAACTCTCCGAGGCCCCATCCCCAAGGCAGTCGCGTCCACCAGGCCCGACCATGGGAACGAAACGATCCGGTGAACGACGCGAACTGGAACCAGCGCGCGTACAGCTCGCCGGTGAGTTCGTTGTTCGGATAGAAGCCGCCAATGTCCGATCCCCAGAACGGACCGATGCTGAGCGAGTAGTTGATGCCGACCGCGATCTGCGCCTCGAGCGTCTTCCAGGACGACTCGGTGTCGCCCGACCACACCCACCCGCCCCATTGCGCGATCCCGGGAAAGCCGTTCCGGTGCAGGCTCCAGGGCCGCACGTTCGGTGTCGTCGAAAGCGATCCCTGGTAGTAAAGCTGGTGACGTTTGATCCGCTCGAAGAGGTTGAACCAGTCTCCCTCGTCGGGCCAGAACGCATCCACGCCGCTCTTGACGAGGCTCTCGTGCTCTCTCCAGTAGTTCTGGATGTGCGAGGCGTCGAGCGTCTCGCCCGCCTTCGCGGGGATGCTGCCGTGCAGAGTCTTCAGCCGATCGCGATCCCACGGCACCATGTGCAGCACGACCTTCACGTTGCGCGCGTGCATGTCGGTGATGACGGCCTTGCCGTCACGCGTGAACACCTCGGGATTGAATGCGAACGAGGGCTGTTTCGTATTCCAGCCGCGGGGCGTGAAGCCGGTGCCGAGGTAGATCACCGCATCGATGGGAATGCGCTTGGCGCGAAACGTGTCCACGATTCCTAGCATCTGTGCATCGTTCTCGAGTGTGCGGTGCGACTGCATATAGCCAAGTGCCCACTTGGGAGGCATGGCGGCGGGACCGGTGATGTCGGCGAAGTCCTTCATCAGTGCCGCTGGGTTCTTCCCGTCGAACACGAACACGTCGAACTGTCCGGGCACGATCGCGTCGATGGGTGGCAGTCCCTTCCCCTGAGTCAGTTGTTGGTTGCGCTCTGTCTGGGGCGTGCCATCAGCTGGCGTCGGCTGCCACGGAACGAGGCGACCGCGCGTCGCGCCACGCAGGTCGACCTGCACCCAAGGCGTCGGCACGAAGAGTCCCCACCCGTCCGTACCCACGAGCATCGCGGCCGGGTTACGTGAGCCGTAGGCGTCCGACTGCCAGCGCGGTTCCATCGTGTCGAACGCCCCGCGGCGATCGAACTGGACCTTTAGATCGCGCCACGGCGTGCCCCGCTCGGGACGCGGTCCGCCCTCTCCCATGCCAAGGACGGGATGATCGGACAAAGGGAAGGACAAGGTGCCGTCCGTCTCGAACACGAGTTCCTGCACCAACTCGCCGCTCGGGCGCGACACGACCACGGTCAACGGGTTCGCGCGAACCTCGACGCGCAAGGCGCCGATCTGTCGGCGGACGGACCCGTTCAGTGAGCGAAGACTGATGACCGGCGCTTGGTACCGGCGCTCAGCGAGTGCCGGTGTTTCCGGGAGCGCGTTCTTGAGGCCGAGGGGCGAGAGGGTGACGCGGATGCTGTGCGCGCCCGCCATTCGAATGTCGAGCTGGGCCGGACGGCCCGCGGTGGTGATCGGCTGTGCGCTCAGTTCCGAGGCGTAGGTCGCAGACGCGAAAGCCAGGATCGCCAGACCGAGCGACTTCACCATCCTTCGAGTATGGCAGAGCGGAATCCGGTGGTGGCGTCGTGCATGCCTGTCGTCGCGATAGCATCCGCGCTTGTTCGCGAGCGCCCCTTCACCCGAATCGCGATGGCCGTGGATCGACACGTTGCGCGGTCTCGCGATCCTGTCGGTCGTCCTTCTCCATATCGACATTCGGATTCCGATGGCGCAGAGCGCGCTCGGCGAATGGGTGCCGCGGGAAGTAAGCCGGGTGCTGTTCCGCAGCGGGTACTACGGCGTGCGCGTGTTCTTCGTGATCTCCGGCTTTCTGATCACTTCCACGCTCCTCCGTCGGATGCGCGATGCCTCTTCTCTGAACGTCCGCGACTTCTACGCGCGCCGTTTCGCACGCATAGCACCCTGTCTCCTGGTGCTCCTTGGTGTGCTGAGCGTGCTTCATCTCGCTCCGGTGGAAGGGTTCGTCGTAACCCGAACCACGCTCGGTCAGGCTCTCTTCTCGGCTCTGACTTTCCACGTGAACGAACTCGAGATCGCGGTGGGCTATCTGCCTGCGCCCTGGGATGTTCTGTGGTCGTTGTCGATCGAAGAGATCTTCTACATTGTCTATCCGTTGGTCCTTTTCTTTGTCCGGTGGACTCCCGCACGCTTTGCGATCGCCGCGGCTCTCATCACGATCGGACCCCTGGCGCGAACGTCCTGGGCGACGAACGACCTTGATTCCGACTACGCGTTCCTCGCGGGTTTCGACGGCATCGCGATCGGCTGTCTGGCGGCCTTCGCGCTGCGACGGTTTGCCCCGTCGCCTCGTGTCCTCCGCGTGGCGCGTTTGATTGGACTCGGTCTCATGCTCCTGATCGTTGTCTTTCGAGGTACGTCGGGGCGGCTCGGTCTTGGCCGGCTCGGACTCGACGTGACGGTTCTCGCGATCGGCGCTGGACTCTTCCTATGGTCCACCGCCACACTTCCTCAACAAACCCCGTCTCGCGTGCTCGCTCCGTTACGTTGGCTGGGCCGCCATAGCTACGAGGTCTATCTCACCCACAGTTTCCTGACGATCGGCGGACTGCAACTGTTTAGGGCGATCGGCTCTCCGCGCGTGGCGATTCCGTTTTTCCATCTGGGAATCGTGACCGCGTCGGCAGCCCTTGGCGCGCTCGTCGTCCGGTATCTTTCCGAGCCCGCGAATCGCGCGCTTCGCGACCGCTTCTCGCGTATCGAGCCGGCGCGGCGGCGGTAGCGTCGAACTCACCTGACCTCCCTCGACATCGCGTGGTGATCGGGGTTCCTACCTCGGCATCTCTCGTTGCGTGGGCCTAGAGGATGCGCGGTCCTCCGATGAAAGAACCTAGCGGGTGACCCGCGGGGACGCAGAACGTGCGAGTGGAAGCAGAGCTGAGCCGGGGTTGGCGGTCTGGAGCGCTTCGGCGAATTTGTCGTTGTGGCATTTGAGTTCAATCGAAGAGCCAGACCACGACGCGATTTCGATGGAGTGCCCGGGCGTGGCGTGGTTCCGCCCCAGAGGCCCGCTAGGTCGATCGAGGCTCCTGAGCCACGAAAGCGCCCCCACTGCCAGGATCAAAAGACCGAGCGCGAGCAGCTGCGCCCATCCCTTGCCTGAGAGGGACGGAAGGAGCGTCCCGCCGATCATCGCGACGATCAGACCGCCGATGAGAAGGTCGCCCAGGCCGTGCATCACGATTCCGGACCATCCTCCCGTCGTGTTCCATCGAGCATGTGCCGCACAGGCTTCGCAATAGGGTACCGATGTGCGGGCGCGGTTTTGAAGGCCGTTCGCCGCGATCGATGAACCACTAGCCGCCTTCATCACGACGGCCGCCGCCACATTGCCCGCCGTCTTCTTGATGATCTCGATCGCTTCTGTCTCGTCTCCAAGGCAGCACGCGCACTTCCCCGGCGACTTCACCTCATTGGTTGCGAAACGAACAACTCTCATTGATTCCCTCTCGATTGGGCAGAGCGTAAGGGAAACAAGCGCGGTTTGCCAGAATTTCGTCGTCCCGCTGCAAACCTCAGGCTGCCCGGCTCAGGGTTCAGGGTGACGCGCGTCCTTGACCGAACGGAACTTGAAGACGCCGCGCGGATAGACACGGGGCGCGATCCTCCAATAGCGAGCGCAGTGTCGCAAGAAGCGATCGAAGTCCGCGGGTAACGACGGGCGCGGGGACGCCGCCCGATTCATTTCCTCGATCGAGCGGAATTTCTGGACCGCCACGTCAAGCCTCATCGTCCTTGAGGTTGAACCGCTCGCGCAGTGCCGCAGCGTCCTGATGATCCTTGGGCCTTACCGTGCCCTTCTTCAGCCTATACAAGGCCAGGGGCGTTGCCACGCTCACGCGGGCACCCTCGATCTCCCTGATCTCCGCTTCGACCGTCTCGAAACTGGCGATCCCGCCGAGGCGGGTGAGGATGTCGAAGTAAAGGTCGCCGCTCGGCGGGTAGTAGCGGACGGCGGGGTAGTCGCCGAGCAGGTCCGCCGCGGAGATTTCTTCGATATGCGGATCGTTCGCGTACGACGCTCGGAGCGCCGCCCGCAACCGTTCGACGTTCTCGGCGGTGGCCCGAATGAAAAGGTCCAGGTCCTCGGTTGCGCGCACCAGCCCGTGGAAGCCCATGGCGGTCGCGCCGATGAGGACGTACTCGAGGCCTGACGCTCGAAGGCGCGAAGCACGCGCACGATCTCATCCCGGTCCATCCATCAAGGATAGCCCCGAGGGTTGTGGCGTCCTCCCGAGGACGAGGCCCGACGCATCGAACCGTCCGGTCGTATCCATTCGGACGCTGCGCAAATTCGCGGTCTCGAGATGCGAGGCGTAGCGCGGCTCGGCGAAGTAGCAGATCAGAATGGAGCGACGGCGCGCGCCGGTCGGGTTTCGGCTCGCCGCGTGCACCAGATCGGCGTCGAACACCAGGATGTCGCCGGCGGAGCCTGAGATCTGCACCGACTCGGACTCGTCGTCGAGTCCGGGCTCTTCTGGCGCGGGGCGATGGCTTGCGGGGACGATACGGGTGGCACCGTTCTCGGGGCCATAGTCGTCGAAGTAGGCAATGGCGTTCACCGTGTCGCCTGGTCGCTCGGCGGACAGGTCCCGATGCAACCTCTGATAGCCGCCACCCAAAAGTGGTTCGCGGCCCTCCACCTGGGCGAGAAAGAACGATTCGCCGATCAGCGCGCCGGCCACCGCCAGCATCTCCGGCAGGCGACACACGGCTTGCACCCCGGGATCGAGGTCCAGCAAAGAATGTCGCCAGTCCGCGCCGCGCGGCACGGGCCATTGGTCCGACGGCTTGACGCCTGTGTCGAACGCAACGCGAAGATCATCCAGCCATGCAGCCGGAATGGCTCCGCGGAGCAGGGCGTAGCCGTCACCATGAAGTTTCTGCGGATCGATCACGGC